>DAISVW010000079.1:0-8969 GCA_036826695.1 Aestuariivirga sp. | reverse complement strand
GCCGTCCCTTGACTTGCCGCTCTGTTTCGCGGGTAGAGCGTAATTGTCCCTCTGGCGGGATTCGGCTATCACCTCGCCCGTGGTGACGGCGGTTTCCTCCGCGAGCTCGCGGATCGCCGCCAGCCGCGCGTCCTCGCCCTTGTCGATGCCGCCCTGCGGCATCTGCCACCAGTGCCCCGTGCCTTCGTCATTCTGCTTGTCGAAGCGGCGGCCGACCCAGACGAGGCCCTGCCTGTTGAACAGCATCACGCCCACGCAGGGGCGGTAGGCGGTAATCTCGTCATGACGGGCCATCAGGCGGGGTTTCCCTTGTCGGCGGCGCGCAGGGGCGCCAGCAGCATGTCCCCTTTCCTGCAAGGTTTTCGTCCATTCCGCAACCGTGTCGATGGTACCGGCGACGGCATGATGCCGAATTTCATTGCCGAGGCGATCTTCAGCGGAAACCGGCCGGGGCGCTAAGTCGATCGCTGCGATCCACCCGGTCTGCCTGACATTCTTCTTGTGGCCGCCGTCCGCTGATGCCGTCAGGCGGCGCTGGTGTAGGATATGCTTCCCATCATGCCGGCATTCATGTGGTAGAGGTGGTGGCAGTGGAAGGCCCATGAGCCGGGGTTGTCGGCGTCGAAGGCGACCGTCACCGTCTCCATGGGCGGCACCAGCACCACGTCGCGGACCGCGCCGTCGATCGCCGTATTGCCGATGGCCGTCACCTTGAAATAGTGGCCATGCAGATGCATCGGGTGCGCCATGCCAGTCATGTTGTGCATCATCACCGCGATGCGCTCGCCCTCGCGCACCGTGAACAGCGTCTCGTGCATCATCGGCTTGCCGTTGAAGCCCCAGCTGTAATCCGGCCCGCCGCCGGTGAGCATCAGCATTTCGGTGCGGTGGACGGGCTCGTCGCGGAGCTTCGCCACGGCGCGATAGAGAAGTTCCTGCGAAAGATCGAGCGGCGGCGGCGCCTTGCCTTCCTCGGCCACCCGCGCGACAGCGGCGCCCGGGCTGGCCAGCACGATACCGGTGCGCGCCGCCACACCCTCCGGCCGGAACAGCACCGGAAACGCGCCGCCCGCCGCCGGTATCTTGAGCCGGAGATCAGCGCGTTGTGCGACAGCCAGCGGGAACACGCTGCCCTGGAACGGATGGATGGCATTGCCGTCAACCGCGATCAGCTCGCCTTCAAGAGTGCCCAGATCGATCCACATGTTGGACGCCGCGGCGCCGTTGATGATGCGCAGGCGGACCGTTCCGCCCTTCTCCACCGTCACGATTTCCGGGTCGTCGAGCGCGCGGTCATTGGCGAGATAGGCGTCATAGACGACGTCGTTCAGCATGCCGCCCATCATGTGGCCCTTGCCGCCATGGTTCATGCCGCCATGGTTCATGCCGCCATGGTTGATGCCGCCATGGTTCATTCCGGAATGGTTCATCATGCCGTGCTGCATGCCATGGCCGGCATGCGCGCCGCCGCCCGCCATGAGCTCGGCGAGAATGTCCTGCGGGTTGCGGAAGGTAAAGTCATGGAGCAGCACCACATGCTCCTGTTCATCGAACAGGGGCTCCGCCGTCTCGCGCACAATGAGCGGCGCCGCCAGCATCTGCTGCTCCTGAAGCCCCATGTGCGAATGCATCCAGTGGGTGCCGGAGCGGGTGTTGGGAAAATCATAGTCCCTGGACTGGCCCGGTGCGATCGGGTCCTCGCCCAGCATGGCCACGCCGTCCTGGCCGTAGGGCGGCGTGAGCCCATGCCAGTGCACGATGGTGTCGCCGTCCGTCTGGTTGAGCAGGCGCACCCGGAACGGCTCGCCCAGCAGCATCTCAAGGCCCGGCTTGCCGCCCGGCCCGGTGATCCCGTAGACGCTTGCCGCCTTGCCCTTGACCTCGAGCGTGCGGCGGGAGACGGTGAGAAGCCTCGGCTCATCCGCCAGAGCGGGGCGCGACAGGCCCGCAAATGCGGTTGCTGACAGACCGGCAAGCAGTTGACGGCGGTTCATGCGGGCGTCCTCTCAAACACAAAGACAAGTTAACACCCTCATTGCGGCAGGAAACAGGCCGCCTGAGGTATATTGAATCAAGACGGAATCATCACCACAAGATCGGCGTCACCCCAGCGGAAGCTGGGGTCCCGCTTTGACGAAGGCAAGCGGGATGCCAGCTTGACGCTGGCATGACGGCCGTACGAACCGATGCGAGGCCGTTGTTTCGTAAGATGCCTTACAGGCTCCGGCCAATGGCCAGGAATTTCTCGCGGCGCTGGGTGCGCAGCACCTCGCTGGAGACGCCGTCGAAGGCCCTGAGGGCGCGGGCGATGGCCGCGCCGGTGGCGGCGATCGCGTCCTGCGGCTGGCGGTGCGCGCCGCCCCTGGGCTCCGGCACGATCTCGTCGATGACGCCCAGCCTCTTCAGATCCTGGGCGGTGATCTTCATGGCGGAGGCTGCATCCTTGGCGCGGGCGGCGTCGCGCCACAGGATCGAGGCGGCGCCTTCGGGCGAGATCACGCTGTAGATCGCGTGTTCCAGCATCAGCACCACATTGGCGGTGGCGAGCGCGATGGCCCCGCCCGACCCGCCCTCGCCCACCACCACCGAAACGCTGGGAACGCCCAGCGACAGGCAGCAATCGGTGGAGCGGGCAATGGCTTCGGCCTGGCCGCGCTCCTCGGCGTCGATACCGGGATAGGCGCCCGCCGTGTCGACGAAGCTCAGCACCGGCAGCCCGAAACGATCGGCCATTTCCATGAGCCGCACCGCCTTGCGGTAGCCCTCTGGCCTGGCCATGCCGAAATTGCGCTTGATCCGCGAGGCGGTGTCATTGCCTTTTTCCTGGCCGATCACCATCACCGCCTGGCCGCGGAACCTGCCGGGGCCGCCGACCACGGCATAGTCCTCGGCGAATTTGCGGTCGCCCGCCAGCGGCGTGAACTCGGTGATCAGCTGGCCCACGAAATCCAGCGCATGCGGCCGCTCCGGGTGGCGCGCCACCTGCGCCTTCTGCCACGGATCGAGGTTGGCATAGAGATCGGTGAGCAGCTTGGAGGCCTTTTTCTCGAGCCCTTTGATCTCCTCGCCGATTGCCACCGCCTTGTCGCCGGCGGCAAGGGTGCGCAGTTCGGCGATCTTGCCTTCAAGCTCGGCGATGGGGGCTTCGAAATCGAGAAAACTGGGCATTGGGCCTCAAACCGGAACGCGTCGTGGCGGAAACTGATCCCCCGGGGGCCGGAAGTCAACTTTTCTTGGCGAGCGGGTGAAAGGCCTCGACCGCCTCGCGCTGTCGGCCGCCCTGGACATGGGTGTAGAGCGGGGTAGTGGCGATGTCGGCAGGGCCCAGCATCTGCTGCACGGCGCGCAGGTCAGCCCCCGCCGCCAGCAGCTGGCTGGCAAAGCCATGGCGCAGCACATGCGGCGACAGGGCCCCGGCATCACGCCCCGCCTCCCGCGCCAAGCCCTTGAGTTCCAACGCGAAATGCTGCCGCGTCAGATGGCCGGAGGCACCCGCGGACGGAAACAGCCATTTCGAAGCGGGCTTCGCCCCGGCCTTGAGGCAGGCGAGATAATCGTCGATCGCCGCCCGCGCCACGGCCGAAACCGGCACCAGCCTTTCCCGCCCGCCCTTGCCGCGCACCAGGATGAAATCGCGTTCGGCGGTGGCCGCCTGGCCGGTCAGCCCCACGAGCTCCGAGACCCGGAGGCCGGTGGCGCTCAGGAGTTCGATGAGGCAGACCAGCCGCCAGGCCCTGGCGCGCCGGTTTTCCTTGGCCGCCGCCACCCGGGCGCGGGCGGCCCGGGCCAGGAGTTCCACCTCCTCGGGCGAGATGGTGCGCGGCAACGGCCTTGCGGCGCGCGGACTGTCGATGGCGGTCGCCGGGTTGTCGGCGGCCAGCCCATCACCATGCAGAAACAGGTGAAACTGGCGGATCGCCGAGAGTTTCCGCGCCGCGGAACTGCGGGCGATACCCCGCGCCTCGAGCCCATCCAGATGGTGGCGGATGTCGTCTGGTCCGGCTTCCGCGATGTCACCCCGCCGGTGGGCGGTATCCGCCGCATAGGCTTCGAGGTCGCGCCGGTAGGCGGCAAGCGTGTTGGCCGAGGCGCCGCGCTCCGCCGCCATCATCTCGAGGAAGCGTTCGACCAGACGTTGTGAACGGTCAGGGGGCACGCAGCTTCTCGACTGGCAGCGGTTTGACGATTTCAGTCTGGTCCGGCGGCACATGGGCGAGCGTCCACAGGCCGCCGTAGCGCGCCGCCCCGATCACCGCCACGACCAGCAGGAATTTCACCGTATCCGGCATTGCAACGCAGAGTGTAGCGGCTGGCTGCCGTTTCGGAAAGCCTTTGCGGCAAACCGGCATGCGCGATAGAACCGGACCCGCTTTGAGGTTCGAGGAATGGCACGCCGGTCGATCGCCAAGGATACAGCGCTGGTGCGCCAGCGGCTGGGCAACCGCCCCATCGTGCTGGTGGGGCTGATGGGCGCTGGCAAGACCAGCGTCGGCCGGAGGCTTGCCGAAAAACTGGGCATCCCCTTCGTCGACGCCGATCAGGAGATCGAGGCCGCCGCCGGCCAGCCGATCAGGGATATCTTCGCCGAGCATGGCGAAGCCTATTTCCGCGAGGGCGAGCGGCGGGTGATCCAGCGGCTGCTCGGCAATGGCGCCCAGGTGCTGGCCACCGGGGGCGGCGCCTATATGAACGACGAGACCCGGGCCCGGATCAGGGCCGCGGGAGTCTCGGTATGGCTCAAGGCGCCGCTGCCCCATCTGATGAACCGGGTGGCCAAGCGCCACGACCGGCCGCTCCTGCAGACCGAGGACCCGGAAGCGGTGATGCGCGACCTCATGGACAAGCGCTACCCCATCTATGCCGAAGCCGACGTGACGGTGGAAAGCCGCGATGTGCAGCACGGCCAGATGGTGAATGACGTGATCCGGGCGCTCGCCCAGCTGGACGGCTGGGAAAGGTCCGCGCCATGAGCGGAAACACCCATGGCCGCGCCCTGATCACCGTGCCGCTGGGCGCCAGGAGCTACGATATCCACATCGGCGAAGGGCTGCTCGCCAGGGCGGGGGACATCGTTGCGCCGTTCCTGAAGCGTCCGCTCACCGCCATCGTCACCGACGAGAACGTGGCGCAAGCGCATCTCGCCACGCTCGAGCGGGCGCTGGCCGCCAAGGGCATCCGCTCCACCGCCATCATCATGCCGCCCGGCGAAGCGACCAAGAGCTACCAGCATCTGGGCGATCTCTGCGACCGGCTGCTGCTGGCAGGCATCGAGCGGCGCGACCGGATCATCGCCTTTGGCGGCGGCGTGATTGGCGATCTCGCCGGTTTCGCGGCGGCGATCCTGCGGCGCGGGGTGGATTTCATCCAGATTCCGACGAGCCTGCTCGCCCAGGTCGATTCCTCGGTGGGCGGCAAGACCGGCATCAATTCGCCGCAGGGCAAGAACCTGGTCGGCGCCTTCCACCAGCCGCTGGCGGTGATCGCCGACATCGGCCTGCTCAACACGCTGCCGCGCCGCGAGCTGGCGGCGGGCTATGCCGAAGTGGCGAAATATGGCCTGCTCGGCGACAAGCCGTTCTTCGAATGGCTGGAAGGCGCCTCGGACCAAATCATGCGCGGCAATCCGGAAGCGCGCATCCGGGCGATCCGCACCTCCTGCGAGGCCAAGGCGCGGATCGTCGCCGAGGACGAAACCGAAACCGGGGTCAGGGCGCTGCTCAATCTTGGCCACACCTTCGGCCATGCGCTGGAAGCCGCGACCGGCTATTCGCAGCGCCTGCTGCATGGCGAGGCGGTGGCGATCGGCATGGTGCAGGCCTTCCGCTTTTCCGGGCGCCAGCAACTGTGTGCGCCTGAGATTGCCGACCGGGTGGCGAAGCACCTGAAAGCTGTGGGCCTTCCGGTGCATGCCAGCCAGATTCCGGGCGCGCTTCCGCCGCCCGCCACGCTTCTCGAGATCATGCGCCAGGACAAGAAGGCGCAGGGCGGCAAGCTCACCTTCATCCTGGTGCGCGGCATCGGCGAGGCGTTCATCGCCCGTGACGTGGCCGACCATGACGTGCTCGATTTCCTCACCGAGGACCTCCGCCAGCGATGAGCCACGAAACCGGATTGACCGGCGCCGCGATTCTCGTCCTGCTCCTCGTGATGGCCTTTCTCGCGGCGGCGCGCGCGGCCGTTTCGGACGCCTCGCGAACCAGGCTCGGCGACCTCCAAAAGCGGGGCGTCAAGGGCGCCGCGACAGCGCTGCGGCTCCGCGACACTGGCGAACGCGCCGACGCCGCCCTGGCGCTGGGCCAGATGCTGGCGGCGGCGCTTGCCGGCGTGGCGGCCTATCTCCTGCTGCGGGACCTCGCCCCCTGGACCGCGCTCGCTGCGGCAGCCGGTCTTGCGGCGGGTTTCGGTTTCCTCGGCCTGCTCCTGCCCCGCGCCTTTGCCCAAAAGCGGCCCGAGGCAGTGGCGGTGTCGCTTGCGGCGGCCACCGGCGTGGCGGCGGCGGTGCTGGGCCCGCCCGCCACGCTGCTTGACCGCCTCGCCGCCGCCATCATGCGGGCCACCGGCATCAATGGCGGTGACGGCAGCCAAACCGTGCATGAGGACTTGCGCGAGACCATCGACCTTCACGCCAAGGAAGGCACCGTCTTCAAGAACGACCGCGACATGCTGAGCGGCATCCTGGCGATGCAGGACCTGACCATCGCCGACATCATGGTCCACCGCACCAAGATGACGACGATCGACGGTGGCGAGCCCGCCGCCGAGCTCGTCGCCAAGGTGTTGAAGAGCGGGCACACCCGCATTCCGGTGTGGACCGAGTCGCCCGACAACATCATCGGCGTGCTGCATGCCAAGAATCTTTTCGCAGCGCTGCAGAAGCACCATGGCGACGCCGCGAAGATCGACATCGAGGACATTCTGCTGCCGCCGTGGTTCGTGCCCGATACGCGCCCCATTCCCGATCAGCTCAACGCCTTTCTGAAGCGCAAGAGTCATTTCGCCATCGTCGTCGACGAATATGGCGAGGTGCAGGGCCTCGTCACGCTGGAAGACATCATCGAGGAGATCGTCGGCGACATCAAGGACGAGCATGACGCGGTGGCGAGCGGCGTGCGCCCCAAGCCTGACGGCTCATACCTCGTCGATGGCGGGGTGCCGATCCGCGACCTGAACCGCGCCTTCGACTGGTCGCTTCCCGATGACGAAGCCAACACCATCGCCGGGCTGGTGATCCATGAGGCGCGGATGATCCCGGAGGTCGGGCAGGCCTTCAACTTTCACGGCTTCCGCTTCGAGATTCTGAAGAAGCGCCGCCACCAGATCACGGCGCTGCGGATGAGCCCGCAGAAGCGCGAGACGAGCGAGGCCAGCCAGTCTCAGCCCGGCGCTGCGGACTGAATCGCCAGCGCATGGACGCGCTCTCTCAATTCCTCCGCCAGCGCCGCGTTGATCATCCGGTGCTGCTCGACGCGCGACTTGGCCCGGAAGGCTTCTGAGACAATCCGCACCCGGAAATGGCTCTCGCCGGCCGCGCTGGCGCCGGCGAGGCCGGGGTGGTGGTGTGACACGTCGGTCACCTCCAGCGCCAACGGCATGAAATTCTGAACCCGCGTTGCGGAGATTCATTGGCCGCTGGGGCCCAGTCCGGGGTCAGGTGTCATTGTGTCTCTCTTGCCCCATCCGGGCTTGTCTGTTAGGCGCTTTATCATCATAGATCACGCCAATGAAGCTCGATTCAAAATACTTCGACAAGATCCGGGTCAAGCCCTCCAGCGCCAAGCCCGTCGAGGAGCGGATTCCGCAGTGCGACTGGCCGGATTGCCCCCGGCCGGGCCGCCACAAGGCGCCGATGGGCCGCGGCCATGAAGGCAAGTTCTACAATTACTGCACCCAGCATGTGCAGGAATACAACAAGAGCTACAATTATTTCGCCGGCATGAAGGACGACGAAATGGCGGAGTTCCAGAAGAACGCCCGCCTCGGCGACCGTCCGACATGGAAACTGGGCCAGAACGCCACCTTCAGCGCCTCCAGCGTGCGCCGCAAGGCGACCCAGATGCGTGACGATCCGTTCGGCGTGAATGCCAAGGGAGCGAAGCATCCCGGCCGCCATCCGTCCGGCCGGCCGCTGCGCGCCACCGAGATCAAGGCGCTGCAGACGCTCGGCCTCGAAGACAGCGCCACGGGCGAGGAAGTGAAGACCCGCTACAAGACGCTGGTGAAACGCCTCCACCCCGACGCCAACGGCGGCAGCCGGGCCAATGAAGACACGCTGAAAGCGGTGATTCAGGCCTATGACCACCTCCGCGCCAGCGGCTTCTGCTGATCGCCGCCAAGCCTTGCCCGGCAGGCCCCAAACGTCTACAACACGCTTCCTCAACTCCGGACCAAGAAGAATTCCCCAGATGAACGCAAAGGCCACCGCAGAGGCCAACGGCATGCCCGACATCAAGGTGTCGGTGAAGCAGCTTTTCGGCTTTGACAGCTCGATCGAAGTGCCCGCCTATTCCAAAGTATCCGAACATGTGCCGGAGACCGACCCGGACTACCTGTTCAACCGCGAGACGACGCTCGCCATCCTCGCGGGCTTCGCCTACAATCGCCGCGTCATGGTGACGGGTTATCACGGCACCGGCAAGTCGACCCATATCGAACAGGTGGCGGCGCGGCTCAACTGGCCCTGCGTGCGCGTCAACCTCGACAGCCACATCAGCCGCATCGACCTCATCGGCAAGGACGCCATCGTCCTGCAGGAGGGAAAGCAGGTCACCGAATTCCGCGAGGGCATCCTGCCCTGGGCCTATCAGCACAATGTGGCGCTGGTGTTCGATGAGTATGACGCGGGCCGCCCGGACGTGATGTTCGTGATCCAGCGGATTCTCGAGAGTTCAGGCAAGCTCACGCTGCTCGCCCAGTCGCAGGTGATCAGGCCGCACCCTGCGTTCCGTCTCTTCGCCACCGCCAACACCATC
>DAISVW010000078.1:0-9013 GCA_036826695.1 Aestuariivirga sp. | reverse complement strand
AGCGTGATGAAGACATTCGACAGTCCCAAGTGGGCACAATCAAGCTCAAGATCCAATTCACCAGACCAGCGCGCGGATGGTAGATAAACGACCAGATCAACCCTGTCACCACTTCGGAGAGGACAAAGGGTAGGAAATAGACCATACGAAAAAAGGTGCGCCCGCGCAAGCCCCGCGATCCTGGACCGTGTTGGGCTTGGCGCCCGGGCCGGCCAGCGGGCCGGAGCACTTTCCTATGGGCACCAGCGCCTTCTGGAAGTCGCCATGGGCCTTGCCCTGCGGCCGAAGCTGCTCATTCTCGATGAGCCGACCCAGGGCCTTTCCGACGCCGAGATCGAGGGCTTCATCGGTCTGGTGCGGGAGGTGGCGCGGGAGGCAACCGTGCTGCTGATCGAGCACAACATGCCGGTGGTGATGGAACTCGCCCATCGCATCCCCGTGCTCGACCAGGGCCGCCTCCTCGCCGAGGGCAGCCCGGCGGAGATCCGCGCCAATGCCGCCGTGCAGAGCGCCTATCTGGGAACCGGCTGATGCTCCAGATCCGCGATCTTGATTGCTATTATGGCGAGGCGCAGGTGCTGAAGTCCTTCTCGCTTGCCGCCCAGGCGGGCGAAATCCTCTGCCTGCTGGGTCGCAACGGCGCGGGCAAGACCACGGCGCTCAAGGCCATCATGGGGCTTGTGCCGGCGCGGCGCGGCTCAATCATGCTCGATGGCGCCGAACTCACCAGGCTTCCCGCCCATGAGGTGCCGCGCCAGGGCATCGGCTATGTGCCGCAGGGGCGGCGCCTGTTTTCCGACGCCACGGTGATGGAAAATCTCCGGGTCGGGCTGATGACCAGGAACTCCGGCCCCGACGTGCTTGAGCATGTGCTGACGCTGTTTCCGCTGTTGCGCGAGCGCCTGTCGCAGCGGGCCGGCACGATGAGCGGCGGCGAGCAGCAGATGCTCGCCATGGCCCGCGCCCTGTGCATCAATCCCAGACTGTTGCTGCTCGACGAGCCGACCGAGGGCCTGATGCCGGCGATGATCGCCCGCATCCGCCAGTCGGTGCTCGATCTCAAGGCGCATGGCGTGACGACGCTTCTGGTCGAGCAGCGGGTCGATGCCGTGCTGCCGGTTGCCGACCGGGTGGCCTTCGTGGAGAATGGCCGGGTGACTGGCGTCGAACCGGCGGCGGCGCTTGCCGGTGACCGGGCGCTGATCGACCGCTACGTGGGGATATGACGATGCGCCTGATCGTGCTTGTGGCGGTCATGACTGCGCTGGGCGTCACTCCGGCGCTGGCCCATGCCTCGGGCCGTGGCTTCGTCATGCTGCTGCCCACCGGCTATGTGACAGCGGGCGGTGCGCTGGCGGTGCTGGTCTCGTTCATGGCGTTGTCGCTGCTGCCGGCCCGCCCGCCTCGCGAACCTGTAATGACCGAGCTGGAGCGCCCCGCTTTCGGGCGCATCCTCAGCCTGATCAGCGCCATCATTCTCGGACTTCTCATCGTCATCGGCTTCATGGGGCCGCGCGACCCGGCCGAGAACCTTCTGCCGATCACCATCTGGACGCTGTGGTGGGTGGTGATCGTCATGCTGCATCCGCTGTTCGGCGATCTCTGGGCGAAGATCAATCCGTTCACCGGGCTCCATGCGCTGCTGACGGCAAGCTGGCGGACGAGGGACAGCAGAGCGCTGCTGCGCTATCCGGACTGGCTCTCCTACTGGCCGGCGGTATGGGTGTTCTTCGCCTTTGCCTGGTTCCAGCTGGTTTTTCCGGCGCCCGAGGACCCCGCGATCCTGGCCATCGTGGTACTTTGCTACGCGGTTGCGACCCTCGCCGCGATCCTGCTGTTCGGCCCCGCCCGATGGCTGGGCAAGGCCGATCCCTTCGCGGTGTTCTTCTCGCAGCTTGGCGCCTTGGCGCCTTTCGGAAACGGCGGCTGGCGCTGGCCGGGCGCCGGCCTCTTTCGATTGCCGGCGCTGCCCGTGAGCGGCGTACTGTTCGTTCTGCTCACGCTCAGCACCATCACATTCGACGGTTTCGCCAACACCTTCGTCTGGCTGTCGATCATCGGCGTCAACCCGCTGGACTACCCCGGGCGCAGCGCCGTGCTCGCATCGAATACGCTGGGGCTCATCATGTCGTTCTTGATCCTCGGCTTCGGCTTCTTCGCGGCGGTGGCGCTGGGCTGGGCCTGGGCAGGCCGCCCGCGCGATCTGCGCCGCCTGTGCGGCAGGCTGGTGTTCTCGCTGATCCCGATCTCGATAGCCTATCATTTCGCGCATTATCTGAGCGACACGCTGCTCGCCCTGCAATATGCGGTGGTGGCGCTCAACGATCCCTTGCAGAACGGCGCGCAGTTGCTGGGCCTCGGGCATGTCCATGTCACGGCATCGTTCCAGAATACCGCATCCGGAACCTTCGCCCTCTACACCACCCAGACCGCGGCCATCGTCATCGGCCATGTGGTGGGCGTCGTGGTCGCGCATGCGATGGCCGCTGAAACAGCACCTTCCCGCGCCCAGGTCTTCAAGCTGGAACTGCCGCTGGCGATCTGCATGGTTGCCTATACGGGGCTTGGCCTGTGGCTGCTCGGCGCCCCGTCGATCGCCTGATCCGGTGATCAGCCGGGGCATTCACGCCTCATGAAACCGTGACGAATGAGACCCTTGAAAGTTTCGCTCTCACCGTGCACTTAAGTAGCCTCGGACTGAGGTCAGAGCGAAGCGCCCGCCCGGGTGTGCCGAACAGAGGCAATTGGACATGAAGCATATCGTTCCGGCCCTGCGGCGGAACCTGGCGCGCAGCACGGATGATATCCCGCCACCGGTCGGGCAGAAGCGTCCAGCGCATGGGGGTCCGGCGCCCTCGCTTAAATAGTCGGTCGCCTCCTACAACTTTCATAAATGCGTTGGCACCGATGGCGTGTTTGATCCGGAACGAGTGGTCGATGTCGTATTGCAACTGGAAGCCGATGTCGTGGCCCTGCAGGAAGCCGACCAGCGCTTCGGCAGCCGCCGCGGCCTTCTCAACCTTCGCGCCTTGCTTGAAAAGGGCGGCTACCGTTCGGTGCTGGACCAGGGCTCGCGCAGACTGAGCCATGGCTGGCACGGCAATGTGATTCTGTTTCGCAAGGGGCTTGTCACTGAAGTCAGGAAAGTGAAGCTGCCGGGCTTCGAACCGCGCGGCGCGGTGCTTGTCGATTTCGACATGATGGGCATGCCCATCCGCGTCATTGGCGCGCATCTCGGGCTTCTTGCATCCTCCCGGGCGCGGCAGGCCGAGGCGATCCTCGAAGCCGCTCATCCGGTTGACGACCGGGCGGTAATCCTGCTCGGCGATACCAACGAGTGGCGGATCGGTGGCCGCTCGGCGCGCAAGCCATTCGACCGGCATCTGAACGATGTCGATATGGCGATTGCTAGTTTCCCGTCACGCTTTCCGTTGTGGCCGCTGGACCGGGTGCTGACCAACCGGCATGTCACCGTCTATGAGATGTATGCCGTTGAAACCAAGCTCTCGCGGGTGGCGTCTGATCATCTTCCGGTCAAGGCAGTGATCGGCGTAACGCGCGATCTGGCGCGTCAGGCGCTGTCACCGGCGTGACGGTCCGCCGCCGTCCTTCCTGCGTATGAACATGTGGAATGGCGGGAGCCCGGATGCTGCTCGAAGTGAAGGACGTGAGCAAAGCCTATGCGACCAGCGAAGGGCCTTTGCAGGTTCTCCGCGGGGTGAGCTTCGCGGTTGACCGCGCGGAGTCTGTGGCGCTCACCGGCGAGTCGGGAAGCGGCAAGAGCACGCTGCTGCATCTGGTGGGCGGGCTCGACCGGCCTGAGGCGGGAACAATTCTGTTCGAAGGCCGCGATGTGGCCAAGCTTGGTGAGGCGGAACTCGCGGCGCACCGGCGGTCCAGCGTCGGATTGGTGTTTCAGCAATTCAACCTCATTCCTTCCCTTCATGTAGCTGCCAATCTCGCCTTTCAGGCGAGGCTGGCCGGACGTTATGACGCCGCCTGGTGCGCGCTGCTGGCTGACCGGCTCGGACTTTCCGCCTTGCTCGGCCGCTATCCGGAGCAGCTCTCGGGCGGCCAGCAGCAGCGGGTGGCGATTGGCCGCGCCCTGGCATTGAGGCCGCCCCTGATCCTCGCCGCCGAGCCCACCGGCAACCTCGATGAAGCGACTGGCGATCAGGTGCTTGATCTGATGCTGGCGCTGCAGGCCGAGACCGGCGCGGCGCTGCTGATGGTCACGCACTCGACGCGGCTTGCCGCCAGGCTCGGGCGGCGGCTTCACCTGAGCGCCGGAAGGCTCGCCTGATGTTGTGGCAGGGCTTCTTGGTTCTTCTGTCGCACTGGCGGCGGCACTGGCTGCAGCTCGTCATGCTGCTGGCGGGCCTGGCGCTTGCCACGGCGCTCTGGTCGGCGGTGCAGGCGATCAACGCCGAGGCGCGCCTCAGCTATGCGCGCGCCGCCGCCGTGGTGGGGCAGGACCAGCTCGAAGCCCTGGTCCGCGCCGATGGCGCAGCTATCGATCAGCAGGTCTATGTCAGGCTGCGCAAGGCCGGCTGGATGGTGTCTCCCATGCTCGAAGGCGAACTGCGGCTGGGGCCCGCGCGCCTCCGGCTGATTGGCATTGACCCGCTGACCTTGCCGCCTGCCGCGGCACAGGTCGATGTCACGGCGGCGGATATCGGGCTCGCCGCCTTCATCACGCCGCCGGGGCTGCTGATTGTGGCGCCTGAAACGGCTGCCCGTCTCGAAGGCGCAAAGAGTCCTCCCTTGCGGCTCACCGATACGCTGCCGCCCGGCACGGCACTCACCGATATCGGCATTGCCCAGCAGTTGCTCGATACGCCGGGTGTCGTGTCACGGCTCTTGCTGTGGCCGGAACAACGCGACGGGCTGCCGCCGCTCGCCGATCTGGCGCCGGAACTCGAACGCCGTGCCCCGGCGGCGGAGACTGATCTCTCCCGGCTCACCGACAGCTTCCACATGAACCTCACGGCCTTTGGCTTTCTCGCTTTCGCGGTGGGTCTGTTCATCGTTCATGCGGCGATCGGGCTTGCCTTCGAGCAGCGCCGGCCGGTGGTGCGCACGCTGCGCGCTCTCGGGTTGCCGCTGAAACATCTCGTGGTTCTGTTTATCGCGGAGCTTCTGGTCTTGTCGTTGCTGGCCGGGCTTCTGGGCGTGGCGCTCGGCTACGCGGTGGCTGCGTTGCTGCTGCCGGATGTGGCGGCCAGCCTGAAGGGCCTTTACGGCGCGGATGTTCCGGGCCGGCTGACGATCACCCCATCGGTGTGGCTCCTCGGCATCGCCATTGCCATGGGGGGCACTTTGGCGGCGGCGGCCTCGCGTCTGTGGCGGGTCGCAACCGCGCCGCTGCTTGCGCCGGCCCAGCCGCAAGGCTGGAGCCTTGCCGCGGCGCGCGCGCTTCGGCTCGAGGCTTTGGCGGGCGCCGGCCTGCTCGCAGCCGCCGCGCTCGCCGTGAGGTTCGGCGATGGTCTGGCGGCGGGTTTCACAGCGCTGGCGGCAGCCCTGCTCGGCGCTGCGCTGCTGCTGCCGCTGGTGCTTTGGGCACTCATGGCCCTCGCGGAAAGGTTCTCGAAGAGCGTCGTGGCGCAATGGTTCTGGGCCGACAGCCGCCAGCAGCTTCCCGGACTGTCGCTTGCGCTGATGGCCTTGCTGCTGGCGCTCGCCGCCAATGCAGGTGTCGGCACCATGGTCAACAGTTTCCGGCTCACCTTCGTGGGCTGGCTCGACCAGCGGCTGGCGGCGGAACTCTATGTCACGGCCCGCAGCGAAGATGAAGCAGCCGGCATGCGCGACTGGCTGCAAGTGCGCAGCGATGCGGTGCTGCCGATCTGGGCAACCGAGATCCGCCTCGCGGGCCAGCCGGTCCAGCTGGTCGGGGTTGCCGATCACACCACCTACCGCGACAACTGGCCGATGCTGGCAGCCGCGCCAAATGCCTGGGATGTGGTTGCCGCTGGCGAGGCTTTGCTCGTCAATGAGCAATTCGCGCGGCGCGAAGGTTTGCGCCTTGGCGACAACATCACGCTGCCGGGCAGCCGGCGTCTGCCGGTTGCCGGAATCTATTCCGACTACGGCAACCCCAAGGGGCAGGTGATGGTGGGGCTTGATCTGTTGCTGGCGATCGACCCGGAGGTGAGCCGGTTGCGCTATGCGGTGCGTGTTGCGCCGGAGAAAGCCGCCGCCCTGGCCGCCGGGCTGCGCGACGCCTTCGCGCTTCCGCCGGAGAACATTGCCGACCAGGCTGAAGTCAAGGCCTTCTCGCTCCGTATCTTCGAGCGCACCTTCGCAGTCACGGCGGCGCTCAACGTGCTGACGCTGGGTGTTGCGGGTCTGGCGATCCTGGCCAGCCTGCTGACGCTGGCTGACATGCGGCTGGCGCAGCTGGCGCCTGCCTGGGCGATGGGCCTCACGCTTCGCAGACTCGCCTGGCTTGAACTTCTGCGCAGCCTGGCCTTCGCCGCCTTCACCATGCTGGCGGCGGTGCCTGCCGGGCTGGCGCTGGCCTGGCTGCTGCTGGCGGTGGTCAATGTCGAGGCCTTCGGCTGGCGCCTGCCGATGCATGTGTTTCCGCTGGACTGGCTGCGGCTGGGATTGCTGGCGCTGGCCAGTGCCGCGCTTGCTGCAGTGCTTCCCGCCCTGCGGCTGATGCGCCAGCGGCCGGCCGCGCTGCTGAAAGTATTCTCAAATGAGCGCTAGGATAGTTCTCCTTCTGCTGCTGGCGATGGCCGCGCCGGCGCTGGCGCAGGGCTTTGCGGGTCTCGGAACTGATCCGCAGGGGTTCGCCATGCCGGAGCGGGGCAGGGCGCTCGTGTTTCCGGATGATCACGGCGCCCATCCCGCCTACCGTATCGAATGGTGGTATCTGACGGCCAATCTCAGCGGTGCAGACGGCAAGGACTACGGCGTGCAATGGACGCTGTTCCGCTCGGCTCTTGAACCCGGAGAGAAACCGGGCTGGCAGAGCCCGCAGCTGTGGATGGGCCATGCCGGTCTGACGGCGCCGGAAAAGCATTATTCGGCGGAGCGTCTGGCGCGTGGCGGCATCGGCCAGGCCGGCGTGGCGCTCTCACCCTTCGTGGCCGAGCTCGATGACTGGCGCATGGCGTCGCGTGCCGCGCCAGGGGCCGACGCGCTCGCGGCGCGCGATGTCTCGGCGGGCGGCGACGGCTTTTCCTATCGTCTCAAACTCGATGCCACGGGCCCGCTGGTGCTGCAGGGCGATGGTGGCTATTCGGTGAAATCGGAGAAGGGCCAGGCCAGCTACTATTATTCTCAGCCCTTCTATCGGGTGAGCGGAACCATCACCCTCAACGGCCGGGAGGTGGATGTGACCGGCCAGGCCTGGTTCGACCATGAATGGTCATCACAGCCTCTGAGCCCGGATCAGACCGGCTGGGACTGGTTCTCCTTTCACTTCGACTCCGGCGACAAGCTGATGGGTTTCCGGCTGCGCGACCAGGGCCCTGGATTCACCTCGGCGACCTGGATCGGCAAGGACGGCAATCCCGAGCCTCAGCCGCCGGGCGCGTTGATGGTCACGCCGCTGGCATGGGAAAACATTGGCGACAGGAAAGTGCCGGTCAGCTGGCGGGTGACGTTGCCTTCCAGGGGCATCGATGTCACGACCCGCGCGCTTAACCCGCGAGCCTGGATGGAAACCCAGGTTTCCTACTGGGAAGGCCCGGTGCGGTTCGAAGGCTCACACACGGGCCGCGGCTATGTCGAGATGACGGGTTACTGACCGAGATCGGCCAGCGCCTCGCGTGGCAGGCGGCACGCCACCGAATAGGCCGGATTGAAGACATTCGCCACGTCATAGCGCACCCACTGGCCCATGACATGGGCGGCCGCGGTCTCGTCAAGGCCATGATCCGCCATCAGCCAGTCGAGCATTTCGGTGGTGGCATGCTGCAGGGCCTGGTCGAGCGGCCGCGCATTGCCGATGGTGAAGATCTCTCGCTCGTTCATGCCGCGCGGCCAGCCGATCTTCCGGCCCTTGAGTACCCGCAGCGTGAACGTCACGTCGGCCGCTGTCTCGATGCCGGTTCCGGCGATCTCGCCGTCGCTCTGCTGGGCGTGCACGTCGCCGAGGAAGAAAAGAGCACCCGGCACCGAGACCGGAAACATTGCTTCGACACCGGCCCGAAAGCCGCGGTAGTCCATGTTGCCGCCATAGCGTCCGCTGGTTGCGGTCGAAATCGCCTGGCCCAGGTCCGGCGCCACCCCGAAGCAGCCGATCATCGGTTCTACCGGAACCGACCATCGGGCAAGTGCCGGGGGCGGCGCGGCGAGTCTCGCCCGCCCCGCCGCAGCGTCGATCACCCAATCCGCCACGCGCCGCTCCGGCGACCGTCTGGCGGCCTGCGGATCGAGCGTGTTGGGGCTCAGCACATCGAAGGTCCAGCCGGTGGCCCGGGTCATCCGGATGTCGCGGATGGCGACCAGCAGCGTGTCGCCCGGCTCGGCGCCGGTCACGAAGAACGGCCCGGTCATCGGGTTGGGGCGGCTGGCGATCTGCTTGCCGAGATGGTCGAAGCCATGCGCGTCAGCGGTCGCGGCAACGATGGTGTCGCCGCTGGCAACGGTCAGCACCGGAGGATGGCTGCCGATGGTGTTGTGAAGAATCGTTGGCGTAAAGCGGTGCACAGGCGATCAGCCGAGGCTCTCGGCGAGCAGTTTCTTGGCAAGGATCACGGTAGCGGGACCGTTGGCCGCCGTGCCATCCGCGCCCAGCGCCATCACCAGCTGCGGATTGCGTGCGATGGCGGAGCCTCCGACCATGATGCCCACTTTCCTGTTCAACGACAGTTCCCGCACCCGTGCGATGGCGGCCGCCAGCGCTTCCTGGTGGGTGTCGGAGCTCAGCGAGAAGCCGATGACGCCGAACCATTCCTGCGCGGCGACGTCCGCTGCCTCCTCCAGGCGTGGCGGCGTGCAGGGCCACACATGCCAGCCGGCGGCACGCAGGAATTTCTGCACAATGGCGCTGCCATAG
>DAISVW010000077.1:0-9013 GCA_036826695.1 Aestuariivirga sp. | reverse complement strand
TGTAACGGAAGGCAGAGACGGTGAAATCGCCGCCCTCGGCGAGGGCGCGTTCCTTCTCGCCGAATTGCACGGACTGTAGATCGATCCGGATGGACATGCGCAAATCCTCGGTGACTGGATCAACGCAGTCTTGCCATGCCGCCGCGCTGTTGGGAAGCGTGTCCGGTGATGTTCTATCTGCCAGTGAGGATCGGGACCGTCATGTGTTTCAGCATGTGGCGGGTGGCCCCACCCAGCAGATACTCCGAGAACCAGGACCGGCCATAAGCGCCCATCACGATCAATTCGCAGCCGAGCTCATTTGCCCGGTTCAGGAGATGTTCGCCCACGAGCCCGGGACCCAGTTCGGTGATCTCCTCGGAGACTTCCGCCACATGCGCGCGCAGATGATCGGCGATGCTGATGTCCGGTATCCGGCTGCCCGGCCGCAGCGGCAGGCGGAGCTCGCCGGAGCAGACGGTCACCTTCTTGGCGCGCTCGATGAAGGGTATCGCGCCCTGCACGGCTGACGCCGCCATGGCGCTGCCGTTCCAGGCAACCAGGATATGCTCCGGCGCCGGCCGGAAATGCCCATGGCGGGGAACCAGAAGGACCGGGCGTCCGGCGCTGAGCGAGGTTTCCTCGGCCGCGTCGAAGCCCAGTTCATCGGCATCGGGCTGACGCTGTTCGATGATCGTCAGGTCGTGGAGGCGCGAGGCCCAGGGCACGATTTCGCCCGCCGCGCCGTCAGCTGTGGCGAAGCGCCCGTCGACGCCGGCGGCGGCGCAGGCCTTCGCGAATCTCTCGCCCAGCGACTTGGACGTTGCGGCGTCCCGGGCAGCTTGTTCGTCGAGCCCTGGTCCGGCGAAGCGCGGCAGGCTCCTGAGCATGACGATCTCGTGGAAGGTAACGAGGCCGCGCAGCCTGGCGCCGAAAACGCGCGCCGTGCCGATCGCATAGTCGATATGCGGCGACCATTCCTCATGCGACTTCAGATGAACCAGAATTTCGCGAATGATCATGATCTACCTCCTTACCCCTATCTAGGGCAGTCACCGTCCGGGCAAAAGTGAACAAGTATTAATGCGGGCCGCGCATCAACGGAGCCCGGAATTGCCACCGCTTGCGGTGGCCTGAGGATCGTATACAGAGCCCCCGATGGACCGCCGCAGCCTGATGATCGGATATCTGCTTGTCGCCGCCGGTGCTGCGATGTTCTCATCCAAGGCGATTTTCATCAAGCTCGCCTATCTGGAGCGCCAAGATGCATTGCTCATTCTGGCGTGGCGGATGGTTTTCGCCCTGCCTGTGTTTCTGGCAGTCGGTGTTTTCGAATTGGCGCGGCGCAGGCGCGACGGCAGGCCGATGCCCCGCCGCAACGCGGTGTTGAGCGCCATCGGCATCGGCCTCATTGGCTACTACCTCGCCATGATTCTGGATTTCACCGGGCTTCTTTATGTCTCGGCGCAACTTGAGCGGCTGGCGCTGTTCACTTACCCGATTTTCGTGATCTTCATCGGCGCGGCCCTGTTTGGTGTCCGCCTCACGGGCTCGGCGCTGATCGCCGCATTCATCACCTATCTCGGCCTTGCGACGGTGTTCATATCCGATCTCTCCACGGGCGGCCCGAATGTACCGCTCGGCACGGCGCTCGTGCTGGGATCGGCGATCGCGTTCGCCGTCTACCAGCTGGTGGCCAAGCGCTACATCAGCGAGATGGGCTCAACCCTGTTTACCTCGATCGCGCTTTCGGCGGCGGCGGTCACCACGCTCGCCCATGTATTCATCACGCGCGGCCATCTCGATGCCTCCATGTCGGCGCATTACTTCATGCTGGCGGCTGGCATCGGCATCGTTGCGACAGTGATTCCCTCGTTCTTTGTCAACGCGGGCCTTGGGCGCATCGGCGCCACGTCCACGGCCATCATCTCCAATGTCTCGCCCTTGCTCACCATCTATTTTGCGGTGGTGCTGCTGGGCGAGGCGTTCACGCCGGCCCATGCCGTGGGAACCGCCCTCGTCGTGGGCGGGGTCGGCTATCACACCTGGCGCGAGATGAGGAGACCGGTTGCCGAGGAAGGATAGATCGTCTTCACAGGCGTGTAGTTTTCTGGGTGTCTGACTGTGATGACAATCCACCCGCTCTCGCCCCGCCTCGATCATTGCCCGGAAAGCCTGCCGCGCGATGCCTACGTTGATCCGGACTGGTTCACGCGTGAGCTTGAAACGGTGTTCGCAAGACAATGGCTGTGCGTGGGCAGGCTTGGCGACTTCCCGAAAGGCACATTGCGGCGCCGGACCCTGGGCAATGCGCCGGTGATCGTCATCCACGGCGAGGGCGGGCTTTCCGCCTACCATAATGTCTGCCGCCATCGCGGGGCGGAACTCTGCGCGGAAGACCGCCCCGCCGGCAGGCTCATCACCTGTCCCTATCATGCCTGGTCCTATAGCGCTGCCGATGGAAAGCTGGTCGCCACGGGGCCGGCCAAACCCACCGCGGATTTCGATCCATCCAGCCATGGCTTGCTGCCGGTCGCCGTCAGGCTCTGGCAGGGCTTCGTGTTTCTCAATGGCGGCCCTGCGCCAGCGCCGCTGACCGCCGATGTGCCGCTGGCGGTGCTGGATAACTGGCCCATCGCTGCGCTGCAGGTCGGGCATCGCTGGGAAAAGGAACTCGCCTGCAACTGGAAGGTCTTCTGGGAGAATTATTCCGAATGCCTGCACTGCCCCGGCATTCATCCGGAACTCTGCGACATGGTGCCCATCTATGGCGAGGGCATCATGGGCGCTTCCGAAGCATTAGGCTGGACACCGGAGCAGCCGGTTCGCCCCAATCTCCGCGACGGGGCCGAAAGCTGGACGCCGGACGGCAAGCCCTGCGGCCCGATGTTTCCGGCACTCACGGAACAAGAGCGCCGGCGCGGCTACAGTTTCGTCACGATCTGGCCCTCGCTCTACGTCGTGGCGCATGCCGATTATGTGCGCGCCGTCAGGATCGAGCCCATGTCGCCGCGGCGTACGAGGCTCACCGTGGATTGGTACTTCCCGGAGATCACCCTGGCGCACCCGGGCTTCGATGCCGGGCGGGTCGCCAGCTTCGCCCGGACCGTGCTGGCGCAGGATGGTGCGGCGGCCGAGATGAACCAGCGCGGGCTTGCCTCCCCGGCATTCACGCGCGGGCGGCTGATGCCGGAGGAATATGAAATTCACCGCTTTCACCGCTGGCTCCTGAAAGCCATGGGTGAAGCGGCCTGAACCGTCAGCTCACATTGTCTGGCAGCACCGCCTTGCGCCGGGCGATGAAGTCATTGAGCGCCTCGTCGATGCCTTCGTCGAGCGCCGGAGCCTGATAGTCGCGCAGCATCTGCTTCCAGCGGGCATTGGCGCGCTGCACGATGTCCTTGCCGCCGTCGTCGCGCCATTGTTCGAAGGAGTTGTTGTCGGCCAGCTGCGAGCGCCAGAAGGCGGTTTCGAAATTGGCCTGGGTATGGGAGCAGCCCAGAAAATGCGCGCCGGGGCCGACCTCGCGGATCGCGTCCATGGCCTGGCCGTTCTCTGAGAAGTCGACGCCGTCCGCGAATTTCTGGAACATCGCCAGCTGATCGGCATCCATGATCAGCTTTTCATAACCAGAGGACAGCCCACCCTCCAACCAGCCTGCGGCATGGAGGCAGAAGTTGACCCCCGCCAGCAGGGTGGGCCACATGGTGTTGGCGCTCTCATAAGCGGCCTGTGCATCCGGGATCTTGGACCCGCACAGGCTGCCGCCCGAACGGAACGGCACACCCATGCGCCGCGCCAGCTGTGCGGCGCCGAGCGTGATGTGGGCGGGCTCCGGCGTACCGAAGGTCGGCGCGCCCGATTGCATGGACATCGAGGCCGCGAAGGTGCCGAATACCACCGGCGCGCCGGGCCTGCAGAGCTGGGTGAAGGCGATCCCCACCGACGCCTCGGCGAGAATCTGGGTGAGCGTTCCCACCGCCGTGGTGGGCGACATGGCGCCCGCCACGATGAAGGGCGAAATCACGGTTGCCTGGTTGGCGCGGGCGTAAACCTTGAGCGCGCCGAGCATGACGCCGTCCCACACCATCGGCGAGTTGGCGTTGATGAGGCTGGTCATCACGCAGTTCTGGTCGACGAAGTCCTTGCCGAATACCAGTTCCGCCATGGCCACCGAATCGGCGGCGCGCTCGCCCGCCGTGACCGAGCCCATGAACGGCTTGTCGGAGTATTTGATGTGGCTGTAGACCATGTCGAGATGGCGCTTGGCTACCGGAATGTCCACCGGTTCGCACAGCGTGCCGCCGGCGTGGTGCAGGCTCGGCAGCATGTAGACGAGCTTCGCGAAATTGCGGAAATCCTCGATGGTGGCATAGCGGCGCCCTTCATCGAGGTTGCGGATGAAGGGTGGGCCGTAGACCGGCGCGAACACCGTGCTGTTGCCGCCAATCGAGACGTTGTTGGCAGGGTTTCTCGCATGCTGCACATATGCGCTTGGCGCCGTCCTGATGAGTGAACGGACAAGGCCGCGGGGAAAGCGCACGCGGGTGCCGGATACATCCGCGCCAGCCTCTTTCCACATGGCGATGGCTTCCTCGTCCTCGTAGAAGTTGAGGCCGATCTCCTGCAGCACGGTCTCGGCATTATGCTCGATCAGTTCCAGCTGTTCGGTGCTGAAGGGCTCGTAGGTCTTGATGGCGCGGCGGATGAAGCCTGACTGGCGTAGCGCTGTCGCGGGGCGGGCGGCGGGCGGGCCAGCGGCGCCACCGCCGCGCGCGCGGCGGCCACCGGAAGAGGCAGGAGCTGTCTGAACATCGGTCATGGGCCAGCCTGTTGAATTGATTTCACGTGACTCTCGTTTAGGCACAACCGGCGGCCGGAGCGTGAAGGGAAACGTCGGACCATGGCCGGGAAACGACGCGTCAGAACGTCACGTTCAGGTTCTCGAGCCCATGAAAATGATAGGCGTTGCGGTAGCGGGGTTGCTGGCTGATCGCCAGCCGTGGAAGCCTGTGGAACAGCAGGGGCAGCGCCACTTCCATTTCCAGCCTGGCAAGCGGCGCTCCGACGCAGAAATGGATGCCCGCACCGAAACTCACATGTGGGTTGGGGTCGCGCTCCGGCAGGAAATGGTCTGGTGCGGGGAAGCGCGCCGGGTCGCGGTTGGCGGCGCCCAGCATGAGGCCGACCTGCTCGCCCTTGCGGAATCTGACACCGGCAAATTCGAGGTCTTCCAGCGCGTAACGGGTGAACATGTGCAAAGGCGCGTCGTAGCGCAGCGCCTCCTCGACATGGCCAGCTCCGATATCTTGCCGCATGCCATGTTCAATAAGGCATTTGATGGCGTTGCCCAGCGCATGGACGGTCGCCTCATGACCGGCGTTGAGCAGCAGGATGGCGGTGGTGACAAGCTCATCCTCCGAAAGCTTTGCTACCTGCTCCTCGGCGCGGATCAGTTCGGAGAGCAGGTCTTCGGCGGGAGACTTGCGGCGTTCGGCGATATAGCCCCGCATGAATTCCGAAAAGGCGAGCGTTGCAGCCGCCGCCCTGTCCTCGATCACCCGGTCGCGGCGCGCCTGGTACATGGCCACCATGTCATGCGACCAGCCGAGAAGCTGCGTGGACATCGTGCTGGGAACGCCCAGCAGATCGCAAATGACGATGACCGGAATCGGCGTGGCGAAGTCAGCCAGCAACTCGGCTTCGCCGCGGCCCGCGAAGCTGTCGATGAGGTCTCCCGCCAGCGCCGCAATGCGCGGCCGCAAGCGCTCGACCTGGCGCGACAGGAAGGAGCGGTTGACAAGGCCGCGGAGCCGCGTGTGCACCGGCGGCTCCAGTTCCAGCAGCGAATGCGACTCGAAGTCATAGAAAGGCCTGAGGTGTGCCGGCGTCTCCGGCCAGCCAAGCTCCGCCCTGGTCGCCACATGCAGGATCTGGCGGCCGAAGCGGCGGTCACGCAGCAGGGCGTTGACATCCTCATGGCGGGCAAAGCACCAGAACCCATACTGCTCCCACTTGAAAACCGGCGTCTCCGCCCGGATGGCGTGATAGGCGGGGTAGGGATTGTTGTAGAACGCCGGGTCTACGGGATCGAGGAAAACGGCCTGGCTGGCTCTGTCGATGCGCATGGCTGCCATCTTCCCGCGAACGTCCCTATGCTTGCAAGCCCGGACATGAGAAAACGCCTGCGGAGAGCCGACCATGACAGTTTTCGTTGTTCCAAGAGGCCTTTCGAGATGACAGCCGTGCCGAAACTGTCGGCCGAGTTCGTCGTCCTCGTGGCGCTGCTCAACGCCATGACGGCGATGTCGATCGATACCATGCTGCCCGCACTGGGCACGATCGCCGCCGAACTTGGCGCGGCCGACCCGAACAGCCGGCAGTTCATCGTCACCACCTTCTTTGCCGGGCTCACCATCGGAACGCTCGTCTATGGACCATGGTCGGATTCGATCGGCCGCAAGCCGGCGATCATGATCGGACTCGCCATTTATGCGATGGGTTCGCTCATCTGTCTGTTTTCGACGGGCTTTGCCATGCTGCTGGCGGGCCGGCTGGTGCAGGGCTTCGGTGCGGCGGCGCCACGCATCGTGTCGATCGCCATGGTGCGGGACGGGCAGTCGGGTGCGGCGATGGCGCGGGTCATGTCGCTCGTCATGATGGTGTTCATGCTGGTGCCGATCCTGGCGCCGGGCGTGGGCCAGCTGGTGCTGCTGGTGGCGAGCTGGCGGGTGATCTTCCTGGGCTTCCTCGCGATGGGGGTCATCGCCGGAATTTGGCTTTGGCTCCGCCAGGAAGAGACGCTGCCGCCCATCAGTCGCTCGCCGCTGTCGATTGCCGCACTCTCCTCGGCGGCGGGCGAAGTATTCCGTCAGCCGGTCACCATGGGATACACTTTTGCCACAGGGCTGATCTTCGGCAGCTTCATCATCTATCTTGGCACGTCGCAACAAATCTTTGCCGAGCAATATGGGCAGGGCGAATTCTTCGCGCTGTGGTTTGCGTTTTTCGCGGCGGGCATCGCCGCGGCCATGCTGGTCAACGCGCGGCTCGTGATGCGCTATGGCATGCGCCGGCTGTCGGCGCTGGCCTTGCGTGCGCTCGTGGCGCTGTCGGCGCTCTTCCTGTTGGTCAGTATTGCCATGCAAGGCCATCCGCCGCTGTGGGCTCTGGCGCTCTTCCTGCTGGTGAGCTTCTTCTGCTGCGGCTTGCTGTTTGGCAATTTCAACGCCATCGCTATGGAGCCGATGGGCCGCATCGCCGGCATGGCGGCGGCGATCTCCGGTGCTCTGTCTTCGCTCATCGCCATTGTGACGGGTGGCGCCATCGGTCAGCTTTACGACGGCACGGTCATCCCGATGGTGGCCGGTTTCGCGGGTCTGGGGCTTCTGGCCCTGCTGATGACCAGGTGGGCTGACAGCCGCCATCCGTGAGTTTCGCTATGCCTTGCCCAGGGTGCGCAGTTTCTGATAGCAACTGACCGTGACCAAGCGTTATTCAGCCCTCGCCCTGGCGCGCCACGCGCTCTCGCCGGACCTGCCCTGGCCGCGCGCCTGGGACTCGCCCGAGCCCAAGTCTTCCTACGATGCCATCATCGTCGGCGGCGGCGGGCATGGCCTGGCGACCGCCTATTACCTCGCCAAGAACCACGGCATGCGCAACGTGGCGGTGCTGGAGCGCAGTTACATCGGCTCCGGCAATGTCGGCCGCAACACCACCATCATCCGCTCCAATTACATGATTGGCGGCAACACGGCCTTCTTCGAGCATTCGCTCAAGCTGTGGGAGGGCCTGAGCCACGATCTGAACTTCAACTGCATGGTGTCGCAGCGCGGCCAGGTTGTTCTGGCGATCAGCCCCGTGCAGATGGACGTGTTCGCGCGGCGCGGCAACATCATGCGCCTCAACGGCATTGACGCCGAACTGCTTGACCGCGGCGAGGTGATGAAGCTGTTGCCCTATCTCGACTATTCGCCGGACGCGCGTTGGCCCATCTATGGCGCCATCTTCCAGCCGCGCGCCGGAACAGCGCGGCATGATGCGGTGGCCTGGGGTTACGCGAGGGCGGCGTCGAACCTTGGCGTGCATATCATCGAGAATTGTGAAGTCACCGGCTTCACCACGGACAACGGCAAGGTGACGGGCGTCGAAACCTCGCGCGGCCGCATCAAGGCCGGCAAGGTGGGGATCGCGGTTGCCGGACATACCTCCCACGTGGCGCGCATGGCCGGCCTCCGGCTCCCTGTCGAAAGCCACATCCTGCAAGCCTTTGTAACCGAACCGGTGAAGCCCATCGTCGATCATGTGGTGTCATGGGGGGCTGAACTGTTCTATCTCTCGCAGTCGGACAAGGGCGGCCTGGTGTTCGGCGGCCATATCGACGGCTTCAACACCTATACCCAGCGCGGCCAGTTCAGCCGCATCCAGACAGTGGCGGAATGCGCCGTATCGCTGATGCCCTTCGTGTCGCGGCTCAGGCTGTTGCGGCACTGGGGCGGCATTCAGGACATGACACCGGATGGAAGCCCGTTCATCTGCCGCACCGAAGTAGGCAACCTCTATCTCAATGGCGGATGGTGCTACCAGGGCTTCAAGGCGACGCCCGCTTCGGGCTGGACCTTCGCCCACACCATTGCCCATGACGCGGAACATGAACTGAACCGTGATTTCTCTCTCGACCGCTTCGAGAACGGCCGCGAACTCGACGAATTCGGCATCGGCAACTGGACCTACAAGCAATGATCATCCCATGCCCACATTGCGGTGACCGTGACGTGTCAGAATTCCGCTATGGCGGCGATGCCGCCAAGCCGCGGCCTGCGCATGGCTCGGGCGATCTCAAGACCTGGCATGACTACTATTTCCTGTTCGACAATCCGAAAGGCCCGCATGCCGAATATTGGCAGCATGTGCTGGGCTGCCGCCGCTGGTTCACGCTTCGCCGCGACACGGCGAGGAACGAGATTCTGGAGGGCGGGCCATGACGGCGTTCCGGAGGCTTGCTGCGGGCGGACGCATCGACCGGTCGAAACCC
>DAISVW010000076.1:0-9028 GCA_036826695.1 Aestuariivirga sp. | reverse complement strand
GGCATCTTCTGGGCAGCGCGGCGATCGAAGTGGAAGCAAGCCAGCCCGGCGGCAAGCCGTTGCGCATTCTGTTCTCGGGCGACATCGGGCCTGACAACAAGATGCTGCAGACCGACCCCGAAGCGCCGGTCAATTTCGACATCCTGGTCTGCGAATCGACCTATGGCGGGCGTGACAGGTTCGAGCGCAGCGAGCAGGGCAGGCGGGAGATTCTCGCAACCGAAGTCAATGCCGCGGCGCGCAAGAAGGGGGCGCTGCTCATTCCCTCCTTCGCTGTCGAGCGTACCCAGGAACTGGTCACAGATCTCGTCAAGCTGATGGACGAAGGGCTGGCGCCCAAGGCGAACATCTTCATCGACAGTCCGCTGGCGTCCAAAGCGACCGGAATCTTCGCCAAGCACGCGGCCGAGCTGCAGCACGGGCCCGATCTCATCCGCGCCTTCAATTCACCCTATGTGCGCTCCACGGAAAGTGTGGAGGATTCGAAGGCGCTCGCCCGCTTCACCGGTTTCCGCATCATCGTGGCGGCGAGCGGCATGTGCGATGCCGGGCGTATCCGACATCACCTGAAGAACCATCTCTGGCAGCCCTCCACCACCGTGCTGCTGGCGGGCTTCCAGGCCGAAGGCTCGCTGGGGCGCATCCTTGAGGATGGCGCTCAGACCGTAACGATCATGGGCGAGACGATCAGCGTCAAAGCCGAGATCCGCCAGATCGAGGATTACTCAGGCCACGCCGACGGCCCAGAACTGGTGCAGTGGGTGAAGGAGCGCCTGCCCATCGGCCGCTCGATCTTCCTGACCCATGGCGAAGAGCAAGGCCAGCGCGGCATGGCGGAGGATCTCAAGAAGCTCGATCTGCCGCATGATTGCATCCTGATGCCCAGCCTCGATTCCGTCTATGACCTGTCGGGCGGCGTCTGTGCCTTCCTCGCCGGCGAGACGCGGCCGCGTATCGACCCCGCCATGGTGGCGCATCTCGACAGCCACAACGACCTTGCCGATTTCATCCTTGATGTGCGTGACGCGGTGGACAAGGCGGGCGACGAGAAGGCGAAGTCCGTCATCCTCCGCCGCTTGCGCCGGGCGCTGGCCGCCGGCGAGCCGGGCCCGGGCGGCGATGGCCGGCGCCGGGCGCCGGTGTCGGGTCCATCGCGGCGGAAGGAGCAGCAGTAGCGGGCCGCACGTGACGGTTGGAACGAAACCGGTTTCGTGAAACATCTGTTCCAATGTCCGGTGGTCTGTCCGCACCCCGTGACTTCACGGCGCTGAAAGCGCCGATCGCTGCGGACAGCCAATGCGACATCGAAGTCGAGCGTCATTTTCCGAAGTTTCCGCTCCATGGCCGCGACCCTGACCCCTGGCCATGACCCTGACGGTGGCCGAACGGCGGCAGGGAGAAGCCTGAATTTCGCCGCGAAGTTGATTTATCCTTGAAAATGAAAGGTCGTTTAAGGGGCGTCAAACAGACCATGACCGGTTTTCCCGACTACTACGCTGCGCTGGGTATCGCTCCCTCCGCCGACCAGGAAGTGATCACCGCAGCCTACCGGGCTCTCGCCAAGAAATACCACCCCGATACCGGCGCGACGGCCGGCACGGCTTCAGCTGAACGTTTTGAGCAGGTGCAGCAGGCCTATGAGGTGCTGCGGACACCTGAAAGCCGCCGCCGTTATGACGAAGAACTCCTCGCCGCCACCGAGCGCGAGCTGGACCAGCATCTGGCTGCCCGGCAGCGGATGATCGCGGCGGGCATCAGGTCTGGTGGATTGCCGCCGCCTCCGGGAATTGGCGATATCCGGCCGGAGCCGCTCGGTGGACCCTCGGCCAGACCGGCCATCGCAGAGACGCGGCGCCGCTCGGTGCTGCCGTTCCTCGTGCCTGGCATTCTGGCTCTGGCGGTCGTTGCCGGTGGATCGTTCATGTTGCTTTCGAAGCCGCCGGAGAAGCCTTCCGTGGCGGCTGTGACGCCAGCCCCCGCGCCGCCGCCTCAGCCTTCTGCAACATCCGCCGCGCCGGCACAGTCGCCCGCCATCGTGTCTGTCACTCCGCCGCCGCCCTCAACCGCAAAGCCGGCGCCAGCGCCCGTCTTTGGGTCCTCGACGGAAACTGCCGCCGCGGCCAGGCAGCCTGAAGCGCCGGCACCGCAAGTCTCAGCCCCGGTGAAGGCTGCGACGGAAACTTCACCCGTGGCTAAGCCGCCCAAGGCATCGGCACCGGAAGTCACGGCCTCTCTGACGCCTGAGCCGGCCGAAGCGCCCTCCGTCACGCCCCCTCCCACACCGAAGCCAAAGCCGAAGCAGGCCGCAAAGCCAGCCCCCAAGGTGGTTCAGGATAAGCCCGTCGCGCGACGGGAACCCGTGCGCGAGCCAGAACCACAGCCCGTGGACGAAGACCCGCCGCAATTCGTGCCCGTCGCCGGACCGCACAAGCTGGTGATTTTCGAGCGTCAGCCTGGGGCCAGAGCCACCGCCTGGAACGTCGGCGTGTTCAAGAATGCGCGCCGTTGCTCGCGCTTCGGCGTCAAGGCGATCATGCACCGGATGAACGAAACCGGCAGGGAAACTCCGGGCGAAATCTGGTATCAGTGTCAGCCGGTTTAGCGCGTCTTACGTTCTAGCAGGATCGTACTGAATTTTGCAGCCGTCATTCCAGCGAAGGCTGGCATCCCGCTTGCCTTGGTCAAAGCTGGACCCCGGCTTTCGCCGGGGTGAGGCCGGGCTTTAGATGATCGCTCAGCCTTAACTCAAAGCGCTCTATGCGCGGCGCTGCATCAGCCAGGCGAATAAACGCGGGTGGCCTCCGGATCGTCCCATGAGAAGGGCAGCGACAACAGTTCGCGCCAGGCGTCCTCGCTGATCTTCCAGTTGGCCCAGGCAACCGTCTCGGCAATGCGTTCCGGCTTGCTGACACCGAGAATCGTCGAATCGATGCGCGGATCACGGAGCGAGAATTGCAGCGCCGCGGCGCCGGGCGGAATGCCGTGGCGGGCGCAGACCTCCTCCACCTTGCGGATCGGCTCCAGCACCGCGTCGGTCGCTTCCTGATAGACATAGCGGCGGTGGTTGGCGGCGCCCTTTGCCAGCGCGCCGCTGGCATAGGGAGCGGCATTGAACACCGCCATGCCGCGGCCCTTCGCCAGTTCGATCAGCGGTTCGGCGTTGCGGTTGACCAGCGTGTAGCGGCTGTGGGTGATGATGGCGTCGAAATCCCAGTTGCGCATGATCGGCATCATGATATCGACGCGGCCTGCCGCCAGGCCAACCGCATCGGCAAGCCCTTCTTCCTTGATGCGCATCAGCTCATCCAGCGCGCCGCCGGGCCGCGTCACCTCGGACAGGTCCGCGGCATATTCAGGGTCATGGAGATGCAGGATCTGCACCTTGCTGACGCCCAGTGCTGCAAGGCTCTCCTCGATCGAGCGCCTGGCCTGGCCGGCATCGAATCGCCGGTTCTCCATGTCGCGGTCGAGCTTGGTGGAGAGGATGCGGCCCTTCGGCCAGCCGCCCAGTTCGCGCACCACCTTGCCGATCAGCGCCTCGCTGCGGCCGAGGCCATAGTTCCGCGAGGTGTCCAGAAAGCCATGGGGCTCGGCCAGGATGGCATGGATCGTGGCCAGCGCCCGGTCCTCGCCGACGCTGTAGCCATAGGTATCCGGCATGTTGGACAGCGCCGTCGCGCCATATCCGATGCGCGGCACGCTCACCCCGGTGTTGCCGATCTTGACAAGGCTGGTCATGGTTTCGCGCTCTCCCTTTGGTTTCGAAAGATTACTGTAGCGGATGGCGACGGTTTGGAAAGAGCGCCAATGGACGCCAGTTCACCGCCGGTAGCCGATGTCTCCGGCGTTGACCACCAGCGCGGGGTCGAGTTTGCCCGCGAAATGGTCGATCACATTCTGCACCGAGGCCACCGCCATGCGCGCCGCGCATTCATCGGTGAGGCCGGCCGCATGCGGGCTGATCAGCACCCGGTCATTGCTGAGCAGCGGATGATCAGCGGGCGGCGGCTCGCTTTCCAGCACATCGAGTCCCGCACCCCGTATCTTCCCGCCGCGCAGGGCCGCGTTCAGCGCCAGTTCGTCGATGAGGCCGCCGCGCGCCGCATTGATGATGATGGCGCCCGGTTTCATGACGGCGAGTTCATCCCTGCCGATCAGCGCGCCCTTGGGCGAACCCGGCATGTGAAGCGAAACATAATCCGCCGCGGCGAGCGCCTTGTGGAGATCTGTGGTCGGCTTGACGCCGTGCCTTGCCATCATGTCCGGCGTGACGAAGGGGTCATGGGCCATCACCGCCATGCCGAAGGCCTGCGCCAGTTCCGCGCCCCGGCGGCCGATGCGCCCGAAGCCCACAAGCAGCAGCGTCTTGCCGTCAAGCTCCACGGTTTCGAAGCGGTTGCGCACATTCCAGGCGCCTGTCCGCACCGCATGGTCATGGGCGGCGGCGCGGCGCGCCACGCCCAGCATCAGCATCAGCGTGTGCTCGGCGACCGCGCGGGAATTCACATCGCCCACGATGCTGAGCGGAATGCGCCGCGCGCTCAGCGCCTTCACATCCACCGCGTCATAACCAACCCCGTGGCGCGACACGATCGCGAGTTGCGGCGCAGTGGCGATCGTCGCTTCTGGCAGCGGCTGGGTGCGCAGCACCAGCGCGTCGGCCTCCGGCAGATGGGGCAGGAAGGCCTCGAGCGACACTTCCTCGATCAGCCGGTGGGTGAAGCCCGGTGCCGTGCCGAGGCGCGCGAGACCGGCGGGATGCAGCTTTCCGGCGATCAGGATATGGGGCATGTCAGTAGCCGCTGTTCTTGGGCGCGGCTTCCGCCGCCACCTGTTCGCCGATCAGCTTGCGCGTGGAATCGACACTGGCCTTGGCGGCGCCGGCCAGCAGGCGCACGTCGTTCGAGAGCGTGACGAGGTCGAAGCCCCAGCCGATGGCCCTGGCGGCATAAGCGGGCGTGCCGCAGTGAAGGCACGCCTTGATTCCTGCCGCATGGGACGTGTTGAGAACCAGCTTGATGGCGTCCACGATCTCCGGCTCCTCGCGGTCGAAGCCCACCGGATATTTGCGGCCTGTGAGGCCCAGCGTCAGGTCGGCGGGGCCGATATAGACGCCGTCGAGGCCGGGGGTGGAGACGATGGAGTCAAGGTTCTTCATGCCGTCGGCGGTTTCGATCATGGCGAGCGCGATCACCTCCTGATCGGCCCAGGCGCTGTAGTCGGCGCCATGCGCGAACACCGCGCGGGTGGGGCCCATGCTGCGCTGGCCGTTGGGCGGATAGCGCATGTAGGAAACGAAGCGTTCGGCTTCCTCGCGGTTGTTGATCATCGGGCAGATGATGCCGAGCGCGCCCGCGTCGAGCGCCTTCATGATGTCGCCCGCCGCCAGCCACGGCACGCGCACCATCGGGGTTGCCGGGCTCGCCTTCACCGCCTGCAGCATCGGGGCCAGCGCGTCATAGCCGAGGAAGCCGTGCTGCTGGTCGACCGTTACCGCGTCATAGCCCTGCTGCGCCATGATTTCGGCGGTGAAAGGATTGCCGACCGAGAGCCAGCCGTTGACGGCCGGCTTTGCTTCCGCCCACAGGCGGCGGATGTTGTTGCGCGCCATGCTTTTCTTCCTTCTAGACCACGACCTGGGTGAGCTTCACATTCATGTAGTCGAGAATGCCTTCTGTGCCGCCTTCGCGGCCCATGCCGCTGGCCTTGATGCCGCCGAAGGGGGCTTCGGCGGCGGCCAGTGCAAAGGAGTTGACCCCGACCATGCCTGCTTCGAGCCTTGCCGCCGAGGCCCGCATGCGCGCCGGATCGCGGGTGAAGACATAGGCGGCCAGCCCATATTCGCTGCTGTTGGCGCGGGCATAGGCTTCTTCGGTATCGCCGAACGAGGTGATGGCGGCGATCGGGCCGAAATTCTCCTCGGCGATGGCCAGCGCGTCGTCGGGAAGGCCGGTGATGACGGTTGGCTCGAAGAAGAAGCCCTTGTTCTGGCCCTTGGGGCGTCCGCCGCCGGCTTCGATGCGGCCGCCGCGCGCCGTGGCATCCGCCACGATCTTCTCCATGGCGTCGACGCGGCGCTGGTTGATGAGCGGGCCCATCTGGGTTGCATCATCAAGACCGTGCCCCAGCCGCAGCGCCTGGGCGCGCGCCGCAAAGCCTTCCGCGAAGGGTTTTGCGAGGCATTCATGCACATAGAACCGGTCGGCGGTGACGCAGACCTGGCCGGCATTGGCGAATTTCACCGGGACGCAAAGATCCAGCACCTGTTCCAGCGGCGCGTCCTCGAACACCACGACGGGCGCGTTGCCGCCCAGTTCCATCGACACCCGTTTGAGGGTGCCGGCGGCATCGCGGATCATCTGCTGGCCGATGGCGGTTGAGCCGGTGAGCGAGATCTTGCGCACGGCGGACGACGCCATGATCGGCTCATAGGTGGTGGAGGCGCTTCCGATCAGCAGGGAGACGGCGCCGGCCGGAACGCCGGCCTGCTGCACGCAGTCGATCAGCAGCATGGCGGTTCCCGGCGCCTCGCGCGACGGCCGGACGATGATGGCGCAGCCGGCGGCCAGGGCGGGGGCCACCTTGCGGGCGATCAGGACAGCAGGGAAGTTCCAGGCCGTAAAGGCGGCGGCGATGCCCACCGGCTCATGACTGATCTCCACGCGGCCGCCGGGCGCGCGGCTTTCAACGATGCGGCCATAGATGCGGCGCGCCTCCTCGGCATACCAGCGGAACTGGTCGATGGAGAGCGCCCATTCCCGCCGCGCCTGGGCCAGCGGCTTGCCGGTTTCGAGCGTGATGCGGCGGGCCGCCTCCTCGGTCTTGCCGGCCATGATGTTGGCGATCGCATGCAGAAGATCGGCGCGCGTCCAGGCCGGGGTTGCCCGCCAGGTCTTGAAACCCTTTTCGGCGGCGTGGATGGCCTCCTCGACATCGGCCGCGGAGGCGGCGGGAGCGGTTCCAATCGCCTCGCCGGTGGCGGGGTCGTTCACCTCGATCACGCCGGCACCGCCCTTGCGGCGCCATTCTCCGCCGATCAGCAGGCCAAAACTGTCATACATGCCGCAGGTCTCCATCATGAGCCGCCGCAACGCTTGTTGCAGTATCTTGATTGAGGCAAAGGATTTTCCTTGTCAAGGCTTGGGCTCCGGCCTATTGCAAACGATGACCGGACAGGACCGTTCATCATGGCAAGCAGCAAGCACACGGGCAGGCAGCCGATCCCGCGCAGCTATGAGGGTGTCGTCGACCTGATCACCCATGAGTATCCGGCGCTCTCCGCCGGTTCGCAGCAGATTGCCCGTTTCTTCACCCAGAACCCGAACATCATCGCGCTGGAATCGATCAATGCGATCGCCGAGAAATGCGGCGTCCACCCCTCGAGCCTGGTGCGTTTCGCGCAAAGCCTTGGCTACACCGGCTTCAAGGACTTGCAGAGCGTGTTCCAGACGCGTCTTGCCACCGCGGCGCCCGGGTTCCGCGAACGGATCAGCGCCCTGGAGCAGGAGCTCACCCGCAAGGCCGGACAAGGCAACATGGGCGTGCTTCGCGACCTCGTGGTGCGCGACATCGCCGCGCTGCAGGGGCTGATGGATACGGTGAGCGCAACCGCGCTCGCCGACACCGCCGATTTGCTGGCCCGCGCCGAGACCATTTATGTTGGCGGCCAGCTTCGCTCAGAGCCGCTCGCCAGCCTGTTGCGCTACCTGCTCACCATGTTGCACCGGCGGGTGATCCTGCTCGATCCGGCGGGTGGCCTGGCGCCGGAGATGGCGCGCACCATGGGCGCGCGCGATGTGCTGGTGGTCATCGCCTTCCGCCATTATGCCAAGGAGGTGGTGAGCATCGCCGAGCTTGCTCCCGCTTTGGGAACGCCGCTCATCGCCATCACCGATAGCCCGCTGTCGCCGCTGGCCAAGAACGCCAGGGTGCTGTTCACCGTTCCGGAGGATGAATACTCCTTTTCGCGCTCGCTCGCTGCGCCGATGTGCCTGGTTCAGTGCCTGGCCACCGTGACAGCGGCACGGTTGCACCCCGGCGGCGCCACGCCGCGCATTCCCAGCGTCACCGAAATCGCCCGCGACCAGTCCGCCCGCTTGCCGCGCCAGCCGGAGCCTGCGCCGCACGGCTTGAAGAAATAGATGAATTGGCCGAAATGACATCTCACCCGGAGGATATTGCATGTCCACAGTCAGACTGACCATGGCGCAGGCGCTCGTGCGCTACCTGTGCAACCAGTACACCATCATCGACGGCAAGAAGGAACCGCTGTTCGCGGGCCTGTTCGGCATCTTCGGCCATGGCAATGTGACTTGCCTGTCAGAAGCGCTCGAGGCCGTGCAGGACACGCTGCCGACCTGGCGAGGCCAGAACGAGCAGTCGATGGCGCTCGCCGCCGTCGCCTATGCCAAGGCCATGCGGCGGCGGCAGATCATGGTGGCGCTGTCGTCCATTGGCCCCGGCGCGCTCAACATGGTGACCGCCGCTGGCTGCGCGCATGCCAACCGCCTGCCGATCCTGATCCTGGCGGGCGATGTGTTCGCCAACCGCCGTCCTGATCCGGTGTTGCAGCAGGTCGAGCATTTCAACAATCCCAGCATCTCGGTGAACGACGCGTTCAAGGCGGTCTCGCGCTACTGGGACCGCATCACCCACCCCGAGCAGATCATCTCCTCGCTGCCGCAGGCGGTGGCCTGCATGCTGGATCCCGGCGATTGCGGACCCGCCTTCATCGGCCTCTGCCAGGATACGCAGGAAATCGCTTTTGATTATCCGGAAGCCTTCTTCACGCCCACGGTTCACGGCATTCCGCGGCCACGGCCGGACCGCGAGCGCGCGGCTGAAGCTGTCGCGCGCATCAAATCCGCCAAGCGCCCGCTGATCATCTCGGGTGGCGGCGTGCGTGCGGCTCTGGAAGCGGCCGGCGTGCGGTACTTCCAGACCAAGTGCCAGGTCAGCAGCAATCAGCTGATTGCTGCGATTGCTACCCTGATGGCGCTGGAGTTCCTGCGCATTGCCGAATAGTAGT
>DAISVW010000075.1:0-9058 GCA_036826695.1 Aestuariivirga sp. | reverse complement strand
GGCATAATGCGGCGCCTGGAACACCGTGACCTTCTTGCGAAGCCCGGAGGTGCCGGGTTGCTGGCCGGGAAACGGGGCGGTGGGAACGCTCAGGATCATGAAGCCTTTGTGAGGGCAGACGCGGCTTTGCGCAAGATGGCTGATCACATGGCAGAGACCGACATGGTGGCGACGGCGGCGACGAGCATCCCCAGCCCCAGCCATTGCCCGGGCGAGACCTTCTCCTTGAGAAAGATCATGGCGAGGATCACCGCGATGGCGCCATAGGCCGAAATGCCGATGCCGGCGAATTCCTTGCCCGGCAGGTGGCCGGAGGCGTTGACGGCGATGACGCCCACCACATCGAGCGCACCCATCACGAAAATGCCGGTCCACTGCTGTCTGCTGATGGGGGTGCGGTTTCGCTCGCCCAGCATGAAGGGCAGGATGGTGATCAGCGCGGTGGCGCGGGACAGCCAGGTGGCCTCGATCTCGCCCACCATCACCGCCGCCCTCTGGCCGAGCACGATCGAGCAGGAATAGCCGATGACCGAGATCAGCGCGAAGAGCAGCAGCGTGGGCATCTTGCCGGGCTCCACGGCGTTGATGCCGCCGTCCTCGGTGCCGGAGCGCGCCACGATGATGGCGCCGGCCAGCGCCGCCGCCACGCAGGTCCATTGCAGCGGCGTGGGCTCCAGGCCGTTGACCACGCCCCACAGCACGGTCAGCACCGGATAGCCGGCGGTGAGCGGCCCGACGAGCGAAATGGGCCCGAGGCTGAAGGCCTTGAACAGGCCGCCAACGCCCAGCCCATAGGCGAGGCCGAGGAGGAGTCCTGACATCAGCCCCTGCCAGGAGGACTGCCAGATGCGGCCGTCATAGATCACATAGAAAGACAGCAGAATCCCGCCGGAGATCATCACCAGTGCGGCCATGCGGAAGGCGCCGATTCGCGCCGCCATGCTGCGCGCGATCAGGTCATGGAACGACCAGCTGAACGCCGCAACGACCCCCAGAAGCACGGCAAGCATGGCTGCTGATCATCTCTCTCTGGTCTGGCGGCGCATGGATTGCATAAGAGCATGGCGCGGCAGCCGAAGAAACCGTAAAACGCTTGCCGTTGATGGCCGGCGCGATAGGTTGCGCGGGGGCCGGGAAAGCTGCTGGTGAACCCTCATGTTTCTCTCCGTGTTCGAGATCTTCAAGATCGGCATCGGCCCGTCGAGTTCGCACACCGTGGGCCCGATGGTGGCGGCTGACCGGTTTCTGGCCAAGGCGGCCGCGGCCTCGCTGCCGCGCACTGGCCGCCTCACCGTGACGCTGCATGGCTCGCTCGCCTTCACCGGCAAGGGCCATGGCACCGACCGCGCGGTGATCCTCGGCCTTGCCGGGGAAAGGCCGCAGACCATGGACCCGGACAGGGTCGAGGATGTGTTGCGCCAGATGGCCGCGCGCGGCAGCGTTGGGCTCGCCGACGGACATGCCGTGGCGTTCAACCCGGCGCGCGACCTGATCTTCGATTTCGGCCCGGCGCTCAAAGGCCACGCCAATGGCATGGTGTTCCGCATCCTCGATGACGACAGCAACACGCTTCTGTCCGAGACCTATTTTTCGATCGGCGGCGGCTTCGTGCAGACCGAGGCGGAACGCGCCGCTCAGGTGGCGGCGGGCAAGGCCGAGAAGCCCTCCGTCGATGTGCCCTATCCGTTCCGCACCGCCGCTGAAATGCTGGAGATGGGCAAGCGCGCCGGCCTCAGCGTGGCAGACATGAAGCGGGCGAATGAACGCGTCAGCCAGACACCGGAGGAGCTCGACGCCAATCTCGACCGCATCTGGCACGCCATGCGCGATTGCATGAACCGCGGCCTCACCATGACCGGCACGTTGCCGGGCGGACTCAAGGTCAAGCGCCGCGACGCCGAGATTCACAACAAGCTCAGGGAAGAGCAGGGCAACAACGCCATCCAGCCGCACCGGGTGATGGACTGGCTGTCGGTCTATGCCATGGCGGTGAACGAGGAGAACGCGGCGGGCGGCCGGGTGGTGACGGCGCCCACCAATGGCGCGGCCGGCGTCATTCCCGCCACCATCCGCTATTACCTCGACCATTGCCTGGGGGCGGACACGGCCGGCATCCGCACTTTCCTCCTTGCCGCAGCGGCAATCGGCGGCCTCATCAAGCACAATGCATCGATCTCCGGCGCCGAGGTGGGCTGCCAGGGCGAGGTGGGATCGGCCTCCGCCATGGCGGCGGCGGGCCTGTGCGCGGCACTTGGCGGCAGCAACGAGCAGGTGGAGAATGCTGCCGAGATCGCGCTCGAGCATCATCTCGGCATGACCTGCGATCCGGTGGGCGGTCTCGTCCAGGTGCCCTGCATCGAGCGCAACGCGTTTGGCGCGGTGAAGGCGGTGACCGCCGCCTCGCTGGCGCTGAGGGGGGATGGCACCCATTTCGTGCCGCTCGACACCTGTGTCGAAACCATGCGCCAGACCGGCCTCGACATGAGCGAGCGCTACAAGGAAACCTCGACGGGCGGCCTTGCGGTGAATGTCGTGGAGTGCTGAATTCAAGTGTATGCCAGCTTTCAGTCCACCGCTCCGCGAGCATCTGTTCTGCCTCTACGAGCTTCTTGATTTCGAGAGCCATTGCCGCCTTCCTGGCTTCGAGAACCTTTCGCGCGACGTGGTTTCTGCCGTGCTCGCGCAATCAGCCCGCTTCTGCGCCGATGTGGTGGCGCCGCTCACCCGCAACGCCGACGAGGAAGGTGTTCGCTTCGAGGCCGGAAGAGTCACCACGCCCAGTGGCTTCCGCGAGGCCTATGCACAGCTGGTGGCCGGCGGCTGGCCGGCGCTGACCGCCGCGCCCGAACATGGCGGCCAGGGCATGCCGCACATGGTGAACCTGCTGTTCGAGGAAATGCTGAATGGCGCCTGCCTGTCCTTCGGCCTGTTTCCGGGCCTCACGCGTGGCGCATATGTGCTGCTGAACCAGCATGGCAGCGCCGCGCAGAAGGCGCTCTATGCGGCGAAGCTGGCGAGCGGCGAATGGGCGGGCTCGATGTGCCTCACCGAGGCTCATTGCGGCACCGATCTGGGGCTGATGAAGACCACGGCCATCCCGCAGGACAACGGCAGCTATGCGTTGAACGGCACCAAGATCTTCATCTCGGCGGGCGAACATGACCTGACGCCGAACATCGTCTATTTCGTGCTGGCCAGGCTTCCCGATGCGCCGAAGGGCAGCAAGGGCATCAGCCTGTTCCTCGTCCCCAGGGTGATGGTGAAGGATGACGGCACGCTGGGTGTGCGCAATCAGGTGTCCTGCGGTGCGGTCGAGCACAAGATGGGCATTCACGGCTGCCCCACCTGTGTGATGAATTTCGAGGGCGCCACCGGCTGGCTGGTGGGCGAGCCGAACAAGGGACTGCAAGCGAAGTTAGCGATGATGAACGCCGAGCGCCTCGCGGTGGGGATTCACGGGGTCGCCATTTCGGACGCCTCCTATCGCAATGCCGTGGCCTATGCGCGCGAGCGCCTGCAGGGCCGCGCGCCCGGCGGCCCGCGGGCCCCGGACAAGCCTGCTGACCCGATCATCGTGCACCCGGACGTTCGCCGCATGCTGATGACCCAGAAGGCGCTCACCGAAGGTTGCCGCATGCTGGCGCTGTGGGCCGCGCAGGCACTGGATGTGTCGGAGCGACACCCGGACCCTGCCACGCGGGCCGCGGCGGATGCGTTGGTCGCGATGCTGACCCCGGTGGTGAAGGCCTTCCTCACCGATTGCGGAACAGATGTCGCCAATCTCGGCGTGCAGGTGCTGGGCGGGCATGGCTTCATCCGCAGCAATGGCCAGGAACAGCATGTGCGCGATGTGCGCATCACCCAGATCTATGAGGGCACCAACGGTATCCAGGCCGCCGATCTCCTGGGCCGCAAGGTGCTTCACCTCGGCCTGTTCGAGAGCTTCGCCGCGCCGGTACGGGCTCTCCTGTCGGAACAGCCGGAACCGGAGTTCGCCGCGCCGCTTGCCGCTGCCTTTGGGCAGCTGGAGGAGACGACCGCGCTGCTCCGCGCCCGCACCGCCACGAACCCGGATGAGGCAGGCGCGGCGGCGGTTGACTACATGCGGCTGTTCGCCCTGACGGCGCTTGCCTATCTCTGGGCGCGGGCGGCCAAGCTGGCGCTGCCCAGGAGCAATGAGGATTTCTACCGCGCCAAGCGCGCCACGGCGCGCTTCTTCATGGAGCGCATCCTGCCGGAAACGCAGACTTTGCAGGCCCGCATCGCCGCCGGCGCCGCGCCGGTGATGGCGCTCGACGAGGCGATGTTCTAGCCAAGCTTGCGCAGATAGGCCGCCAGCCCCGCGGTGGACGAATCGAGTCCCCTGGCGCTCGCTTTTCCTTCCACCACCGGCTGCAGGGCGGTGGCCAGTTCCTTGCCGAGTTCGACGCCCCATTGGTCGAAAGCGTTGATGTTCCAGATCGCCGCCTCCACGAAGACGCGATGCTCATAAAGCGCGATCAGCCGGCCCAGTGTCGCGGGGTCGAGCTTCCGGTAGGCGAGCGTCAGCGAGGGGCGGTTGCCGGGAAATTCGCGGTGCGGGGCGAGCGCCCGGGCCTCCGCCTTGCTTTTCCCCATGGCGAGAAGCTGCGCTTCGGCCTCCCGGCGGGTACGGCCGCGCATCAGCGCCTGTGACTGCGCCAGGCAATTGGCCACCAGCAGCGCATGGTGTTCGGCCATGCCCTGTTCATGCGGCTCCGCGGCGATGAGAAACTCCACGGGGATGATATCCGTGCCTTGGTGCAGAAGCTGGAAAAACGCGTGCTGGCCATTGGTGCCGGGCTCGCCCCACACGATGGGGCCAGTGGTGCCCGCCGGTTTGCCGTCAAGCTGCACGCACTTGCCGTTCGATTCCATGTCGAGCTGCTGGAGATAGGCGGGAAATCGCGCCAGCCGCTGATCGTAGGGGATGACGGCGCGCGCGGCATAGCCGCAGATGCTGCGGTGCCAGACGCCGAGGAGGCCCATCAGCATGGGAAGGTTGCGAAGCACCGGCGCATCGCGGAAGTGCCGGTCCATGGCATGGCCGCCCTCGAGGAAGCGGATGAAATTCTGCGGCCCGCTGGCGATCATCAGCGGCAGCCCGATCGCCGACCACAATGAATAGCGGCCGCCCACCCAGTCCCAGAAGCCGAAGATGCGGTCCTCGGGGATGCCGAAGTCCTTCACTTTGGCGATGGCGGTGGAAATCGCCGCGAAATGATTGCCAACCTGGCGCTCGCCAAGCTTCTCCGCGATCCAGCGCCGCGCCGAGCGGGCATTGGTCATGGTCTCGATCGTCGTGAAGGTCTTGGAGGCGATCAGGAACAGCGTGGTTTCCGGCTTCAGCCGTTTCAGCGTATCGGCGAGATGCGCGCCATCGACATTGGATACGAAATGCAGCCGTGGCCCGTCATGATAAGGCGCAAGCGCCAGCGTGGCCATGGCGGGGCCCAGGTCCGATCCGCCAATGCCGATATTCACCACATCGGTGATCCTCGATGCGCGCACGCTGCTGGCGAAGGCCGCCATGGCGGCGAGCACCGCATCGACATCCGGCATCACATCGCGGCCGTTCACCAGCACCTTCCTGTTGGCGCGGTTGCGAAGCGCGGTGTGCAGCACGGCGCGGTTTTCGGTGATGTTGATGGCGGCGCCGGAAAACATGGCATCGCACTTCGCCTCGACCTCTGATGCTCTTGCGAGCTTCGCCAGCAGCGCCATGGTGCGGGCATTCACCGCGCATTTCGAATAGTCGAGCAGCAGATCAGCGTTGCGCGCCGAGAAGTCCCTGAAGCGCGCCGGATTGCTGTCGAAGGCGCGGCGCATGTCGCGCGGCGCACCAGATTTGTGGTGAGCCTTGAGCTCCGCAAGCACCTTGTCGCGCGCGCTGGTCATCCCGGTCTAGCTCCGCAAGGTGCCGCCGGTCGCCTTGCTCACGGCCTGCACGATCCGCGCCGACACCGCTTCGATCTCCGGCTCGGTCAGCGTCTTGTCGCGCGGCTGCAGCGTGACCTCGATGGCGAGCGATGTCTTGCCGCCATCCAGCTTGTAGAGATCGAACACCGTGACATCCGCGATCAGCGCCTTGTCGGCGCCGCGCGCCGCCTTGCCCAGCTTCTCCGCCTCGACGCCATCCTAGACCACAAAAGCGAAATCGCGGGTGAGTGGCATGAGATCGGAAATCACCAGCGCGGCGCGCGTGGCGCCGCGCGACTTCGGCACCGGAATGGCATTGAGCACGATCTCAAAACCCACAAGCGGGCCTTTGACATCCATGGCGGCGAGAATGCGCGGATGAAGCTCGCCGAAGACCCCAAGCTTATTCTGTGGCCCCATCTGGATGGTGCCGCAGCGGCCGGGGTGGAACCAGTCCGGCCCGCCGGCCACCACCTGCAGGGTGGAGACGGATGCCCCCGCGGCCTCCAGTACCGCCAGCGCATCGGCCTTGGCGTCGAAGGCGTCGACGGCCCGCGCACCACCATGCACATTGCGCACCGTGAAGGCGCCACGGCGGATGCCGGAGGCGCGCAGGGTCTCGTCCTGCGGCCGGTCACCGGCATAGGCATGGCCAACTTCCGCCAGCATCAGATCGGCAAAGCCACGGTCCATGTTGCGGCCGGCGGCGGCGATCAGGTTCGGCAGCAGCGAGGGGCGCATGTCGGAGAGTTCGGAGGAGATCGGATTGGCGAGCTTCAGCTCCGGCTTGCCGCCGCCGAACAGCCTGGCCTGTGCCTCGGGCAGGAAGGCCCAGGTGATCGCCTCGTTGAAACCATGGGCGGCGAGCATGCGCCGCGCCGCCAGCATGCGTTTCTGCAACGGCGTGAGCACCGGCTTCGCGATGGCGCTCGGCCGCGCCATCGGCTGCGGCGGGATATTGTCGAGGCCATAGATCCGGCAGACCTCCTCGACGAGATCGGTCTCGCCATGAATGTCCGGCCGCCAGGAGGGAACGGAGCATACCAGCGTGTCCTTGTCTTCGCTGACACCGAAGCCCAAAGCAGCGAGTATCTGCTTCTGCCGGGCCAGCGGAATGGCAGCACCCGCGAGCGCCTCGACGCGCGTCTTGCGCAGCGCGTAGCTTCTGGCCGTATGTGGCACGGCGCCGGCGATGACGAGGCTGGAGGCCTCGCCGCCGCAAAGCTCGAGAATCATGCGGGTGGCGATCTCGGCACCAACGGGCGTGAAAGCCGGGTCCACACCACGTTCGAAACGGTAGCGCGCATCCGACGTGATGCCGAGCTTGCGGCCGGTGGCGGCGGTGCGCAGCGGATCGAAATAGGCCGCTTCCAGGAAGACGTTCACCGTTTCATCGGTGCAGCCCGAGGCCGAGCCGCCGATGATGCCGGCAATGGCTTCCGGCCCCGCGTCATCGGCGATCACCGTCATGTCGGAATTCAGTGTGTAAGTCTTGTTGTCGAGCGCCGCGAGAGTCTCGCCCGCATGGGCAAGCCTCGCGCGGATGTTGCCCTTCACTTTGTCGGCGTCGAACACATGCAGTGGCCTGCCATAGGCGAAAGTGATGTAGTTGGTGATGTCGACCAGCGTGGAGATCGGCCGCAGGCCGATCGCCTGCAGGCGGCGCTGCAGCCAGTCGGGCGACGGCCCGTTCTTCACGTTCCTGACATAGCGGCCCACGAACAGCGGGCAGGGCTTCGTATCGCCATCCGGGAAATCCAGCGCCACTTTGATGGGCGAATCGAAACGCCCTTCCACCTTTGGCGCAGCGAGCGGCTTCAGCGTGCCCAGGCCCTTGGCGGCAAGATCGCGGGCGATGCCATAGACGCCCAGCGCATCGGGGCGGTTCGGGGTTACCTTCACATAGATCATCGGATCGTCGAGCCCCAGCGCCCTGGCGGCAGGCGTGCCGATGGGCCAGCTTTCGGCCACCTCGATGATGCCGTTGTGCTCGTCTGAAATGAGGAGCTCACGTTCCGAGCACAGCATGCCTTCCGACGCTTCACCGCGGATGACGCCCTTTTCGAGGGTGATTTTCGTGCCGGGAACATAGGCGCCGGGCAGCGCGATGATGCCCTTGATGCCAGTGCGCGCATTGGGCGCGCCGCACACCACCTGGATCAGGCCGGTGTCCGTCTCGACCTTGCACAGCCGCAGCTTGTCGGCATTGGGGTGCTTGTCAGCATGCTGCACATAGCCCACCTTGAAGGGAGCCAGCGCCGCCGTCATGTCGGTGACCTCTTCCACCTCGAGGCCGACGCCGATCAGGCCTTCGCAGATCTCGTCCAGCGTGGCGCTGGTGTCGAGGTAATCTTTCAGCCAGGAGAGGGTGAATTTCATGACAGCCCTCCCGCCAGGCTCGGCACCTGCAGCGCCCGGAAGCCGTAGTGGCGCAGCCAGCGCAGATCGGCCTCGAAGAAGGCGCGGAGATCCGGAATGCCATATTTCAGCATCGCGATGCGGTCGAGCCCCACGCCGAAGGCCCAGCCCTGCACGCGGTCCGGGTCCATGCCGCCGGCCCGGATCACGTTCGGATGCACCATGCCGGACCCCAGGATCTCGAGCCACTTGTCGCCGGTGCCAATCTTCAATTGCCCGCCTTCGCGCGAATACTGGATGTCGACTTCCATCGACGGCTCGGTGAACGGGAAATGCGAGGCGCGGAAGCGCATCTTCACATCGTCAACCTCGAAGAAGGCCTTGCAGAATTCGGCGAGGATCCATTTGAGGTTGGCGAGTGTCGCGGTCTCGTCGATCACCAGGCCCTCGACCTGGTTGAACATCGGCGTGTGGGTCATGTCCGAGTCGCAGCGGAAGGTGCGGCCGGGTGCTATGATGCGGATGGGCGGCTGCGAAGCCAGCATGGTGCGGAGCTGCACCGGACTCGTGTGGGTGCGCAGCAACATGCGCGAGCCGTCCGGCTTCTCGTGGAAGAAGAACGTGTCATGCTCCTGCCGCGCGGGGTGCTCGGGCGGAATGTTGAGCGCGTCGAAATTGTGAAAATCATCCTCGATGTGCGGGCCTTCGGCCACCGCGAAGCCGAGATCGCCGAAAATCTGCACCACTTCTTCCCACACTTGCG
>DAISVW010000074.1:0-9326 GCA_036826695.1 Aestuariivirga sp. | reverse complement strand
GAGAGCCGCCGGTTGGCGTATTTCTAGATGACCACGGCGGTTCGCGGTGCTGCCTTCTCGTCACTCACCGGAGGTCTCCTCGTCCCGCCCAAACCCCGCCACTGCAATGCTTTTCGCGGATTTCTTCTAAATTTGCTCTCTGCACTGCACAATTGCAAGCGCAAAAAAATTTTCGGCACCGCCGCAATCTCAGTCTATATCGCAGTGCACAAAAGTGCTAGACGAGCGTTTGATCATCGAAAGTCATCAGGGAGCTATCCATGGCCAGTTCAGGAAATGCGGTTGTCATCGTTTCGGCGGCGAGGACGCCGGTGGGATCCTTCAACGGCGCGCTGTCGGGCGTGCCCGCCTCCTACCTCGGCAGCGTGGCGCTCAAGGCCGCCATGGCCCGCGCCAGGCTCGAGGGCGGCGACATCGACGAGGTGATCCTCGGCCAGATCCTCACCGCCGGCCAGGGCCAGAACCCGGCCCGCCAGGCGGCGGTCAATGCCGGCATTCCGAACGAGAGCCCGGCCTGGGGCATGAACCAGCTGTGCGGCTCGGGCCTGCGCGCCGTGGCGCTCGGCATGCAGCAGATCGCCGCGGGCGACGCCCGCATCGTGGCGGCCGGTGGCCAGGAGAGCATGAGCAAGGCGCCGCATGTGGCGCACCTGCGCGACGGCGTGAAGATGGGCGACTGGGCGATGGTCGACTCGATGCTGAAGGACGGGCTGATGGACGCCTTCCACGGCTACCACATGGGCAACACCGCCGAGAACGTGGCCCGCCAGTGGCAGATCACCCGCGAGATGCAGGACGACTTTGCGGTCAAGAGCCAGAACAAGGCCGAGGCCGCGCAGGCGGCGGGCAAGTTCAAGGACGAGATCGCCCCCGTCACCATCTCCACCCGCAAGGGCGATGTGACGGTGGAAGCCGACGAATACATCAAGAAGGGCGTGACGCTCGACTCGGTCACCAAGCTGATGCCGGCCTTCGCCAAGGATGGCTCGGTGACCGCGGCCAATGCCTCGGGCATCAATGACGGCGCCGCGGTGGCGATCCTGATGAGCGAGAAGGAAGCGGCAAAGCGCGGCCTGACGCCGATGGCCCGCATCGCCTCGTGGGCCAGCGTCGGCGTTGACCCGGCGATCATGGGCACCGGGCCGATCCCGGCTTCGCGCGCCGCGCTGAAGAAGGCCGGCTGGAAAGTCGAGGACCTCGACCTCGTGGAGGCCAATGAGGCCTTCGCGGCGCAGGCCTGCGCAGTCAACAAGGACATGGGCTGGAACCCGGACATCGTCAACGTCAACGGCGGCGCCATCGCCATCGGCCACCCGATCGGCGCATCGGGTGCCCGCGTGCTGAACACGCTGCTGTTCGAGATGGGCCGCCGCAACGCCAGGAAAGGCCTTGCCACGCTGTGCATCGGCGGCGGCATGGGCGTTGCCATGTGCATCGAACGCTGAAATTGAGATCAGGAAGGAAGAGGACATCATGGCACGGGTAGCAGTCGTAACCGGCGGCAGCCGCGGCATCGGCGCGGCGATTTCCAAGGCACTCAAGGCGGCAGGCTACAGGGTGGCCGCCAATTATGCCGGCAATGACGAGGCGGCCGCCAGGTTCAAGGCCGAGACGGGCATTCCCGTCTACAAGTGGGACGTGTCCAGCTACGAGGCCTGCGTCGCCGGCCTCAAGCAGGTCGAGGCCGATCTGGGGCCTGTCGAGGTGCTGGTCAACAACGCCGGCATCACCCGCGACGCCATGTTCCACAAGATGACGCCGCAGCAGTGGAACGAGGTGATCAACACCAACCTCACCTCGCTGTTCAACATGACCCAGCCGGTGTGGGGCGGCATGCGCGACCGGGGCTTCGGCCGGGTGATCTGCATTTCCTCCCTCAACGGCCAGAAGGGACAGATGGGCCAGGCGAACTATTCCGCGGCGAAGGCGGGCGACATCGGCTTCGTCAAGGCGCTGGCCCAGGAAGGCGCCGCCAAGGGCATTACCGTGAATGCCATCTGCCCGGGCTACATCGCCACCGACATGGTGAAGGCCATTGCCCAGGACGTGCTTGAAAAGCGCATCCTGCCGCTCATTCCGGTGGGCCGGCTGGGCGAGCCCGAAGAGATCGCGCGCGCCGTTTTGTTCCTCGCTTCCGATGATGCGGGCTTCATCACCGGTTCGACTCTCTCCGCCAATGGCGGCCAGTACATGATGTAAGCCGCGCGGCTCGCCGCGCTTGACGCCTGCCCTTTGTTCTAGGAACAAGGGGCATGGCCCTGACCGCCACCAATCTTACCTGCGAACGCGGCGGACGCATCGTGTTCCGCGATCTGTCCTTCACACTGGCGGATGGCGAATTGCTGCTGCTCTCCGGGCCGAACGGCTCCGGCAAGTCATCGCTGATCCGGCTCATCGCCGGGCTGGGTGAGGCGCAGTCCGGAACGCTTGCCCTCACGGGTGGCGAGCCGGGTCTGGCCATCGCCCAGCAGGCGCATCTGATCGCCCATCAGGAGGCCGTGAAATCCGCCTTGAGCGTGCGCGAGAACCTCATTTTCTGGCGCGACTTCCTCGGCGGCGGCGCGGTTGACGAAGCGCTGGAGGCTTTCGGCCTCACCCGGCTTTCCGCCTATCCCGCCGGCCTGCTCTCGGCCGGCCAGAAACGCCGGCTGGCGCTGGCCCGGCTGGCGCTGACGCCGCGGCGCTTGTGGCTGCTGGACGAACCAACCGTCGGCCTCGATGCCGCCTCGCTCGAACGGTTGCTGGCGGTGATGGCAGCCCAGCTCGCCCGGGGCGGCATGATCATCGCCGCCACCCATGTGCCGCTGGGGCGTGAGCCCGACCGGCGGCGGGACCTGGGAGCGGCGGCATGAGCCTGAGCCTGGCGCGGATCCGCCGCGACCTCGCGCTCAGCATGCGCCAGGGCGGCGGGGCCGGCACGGCGCTCGGCTTTTTCCTCACGGTGGTGGTGCTGCTGCCCATCGGTATCGGGCCAGACCAGGCGCTGCTGGCGCGCATCGCACCCGGTGCCCTGTGGATCGCGCTGCTTCTGTCGGTGCTGCTGTCGGCCGACCGCATCTTCCAGCAGGATTATGAAGACGGCTCGCTCGACCTCATGACCATGGGCCCGGTGCCCTTCGAAATGGTGGCACTCGCCAAGGCGGTGGCGCACTGGCTCTCCACCAGCCTGCCGCTGGCCATCGCGGCGCCGCTGCTCGGCTTTCTGGTGAACCTCGAGGCGGCGGCCATCCTGCCCCTGGGCATCGCCATGGTGGTGGGCTCGGTGGCGCTGTCGCTCCTCGCCTCGATCGGCGCCGCGGTGACGGTGGGCCTGCGGCGCGGCGGGTTGCTGGTTTCGGTGCTGGTGCTGCCGCTCTATGTGCCGGTGCTGATCTTCGGGCTGTCGGCCAGCGCGCCAGACGCGGCGCCCGGCCTTGCCGCCGCGGCGCTGCTGATCCTGGCGGCCATCACGCTGGCAAGCCTCGTCCTGTGCCCGCTGGCGGCGGCTGCGGCACTGCGGTCCTATCTCAGATAGCAAGGCTCGGGTAGATAGACGCCACCATGCAGTACCTCGCCAACCCTGCCCGGTTCCTCAAGCTCGCCAATGCGGTGTTGCCCGTGTTGTGGGTGGTTACCATCACCCTGTTCGCGGTGGGGCTCTACGGCGCACTGGTGATGGCCCCGGCGGACTACCAGCAGGGCGAAACCTCACGCATCATGTATGTGCATGTGCCGGCCGCCTGGATGGCGCTGTTCGTCTATTCGGCGATGGCACTGGCCAGCGCCGTGGCGGTGATCTTCCGTCATCCGCTGGCCGATGTGGCGGCCAAGACGGCGGCCCCCATCGGCGCGGCCTTCTGCTTCCTCGCGCTGGCCACCGGCTCGCTTTGGGGCAAGCCGATGTGGGGCGCCTGGTGGGTGTGGGACGCGAGATTGACCTCGATGTTCGTGCTGATGCTGCTCTATATCGGCTACATGGCGATCTGGGCGGCGATCGACGACCCGCACCGCGCCGCCATGGTGGCGCGCATCGTGGCGCTGGTCGGCGTGGTCAATGTGCCGATCGTGAATTTCTCGGTCGACTGGTGGATCGCGCCGCACCAGCCCGCCAGCGTGTTCCGCATGGATGGTCCGACCATCGCGCCGTCCATGCTGTGGCCGCTCCTCGTGATGGGGCTCGCCTATACGTTCCTGTTCCTCGCTCTGAACCTGGTGGCGATGCGCGCCGAGATCGCGGCGCGCAAGATCCGCCAGATCCAGATCGCCGAGATCGGAGAGCGCTGATGGATTTCTCCGCCAAGCATATCGCTTTCGTGATCGCGTCCTATGGCTTGAGCTTCGCGGTGCTGGGCTGGCTGATCGCCACCACACTGCTGAGGGACCGGCGGTTGCGCGCCGAAGCCGAACGCCTCGACGCCCGGCGCCGGACGCCACGGCAATGAGTGCCGAGCCGACCCGCGCCCGGCTGTGGCTGGTGCTGATTCCCGCCGTGGTGTTCGCGGGGCTGGCGCTGCTGTTCTGGCGCGGCCTTTCGGGCAAGCCTTCCGAAATACCCTCGGCACTGATCGGCAAGCCGGTTCCCGCGTTCACGCTTCCCGCCGTGCCGGAGCTTGGCGTCAAGGGCTTCGGGGCGTCGGATCTCAGGAACGGCAAGGTGTCGGTTGTCAATGTCTGGGCGTCATGGTGCGCGCCCTGCCGCATCGAGCATCCGCTGCTGGTCGAACTCGCCAAGCGGCCGGACATCACGCTCCTCGGCATCAACTACAAGGACGAACCCGAGAATGCGGTGCGGTTCCTTGGAACCCTCGGCCAGCCTTTCACCGCCGTGGGGATGGACCGCGACGGCCGCGCGGCGGTGGACTGGGGCGTTTACGGTGTTCCGGAAACCTTCGTGGTCGATGGCCAGGGGGTGATCCGCTACAAGCACATCGGGCCGCTGACGCCGGAGGCCGTGCTGGGCACGCTGGCGGCGGAAATCGAAAAGGCGAAGGCGCCGCTTCCCGGCTCGTGATCCTGCCCGCGGGTTCAGGCGCGCTTGCGTGACTTGATCTTGCGCACCGGCTTCGCCGGTTCCTTTTCCTCGAGACGGTCCATCTCGGCGGCCAGCACCGCGAGATTGTCGATGAAGGATTTGCGGTCAGGCGAGGGAATGAGGGAAAGGAGTTGCTTGTCGACTTCCTCGGCGCCGGGCTGCGCCATCTTGAGCATCTTCTTGCCGACGGTCGTGATGCGGATCGAATTGGTGCGGCCGTCGTCGCGCGTGCGCTTTCGCTGGAGATAGCCCTGGGCCAGAAGGCGTGACACGAGATCGGCGAGCGTCGAACGGTCGATCCCGGTGAGCTTCACGAGATCCGTCTGGCTCTTGCCGTCGTTGGTATCGACAGCGAGCAGCACGGTGAACTGGCGGTGCGTGAGCCCGGACTTGCCGACCTCGCCCATGTAGATGAGATTTGAATACTGCGCCGCCCGCTTCAACAGGTGGGATGGAGAACGCGAAAACTGCTTCACATCCTTCGTCGTCGTCATACGCCCCTTCTCCCGTCCGCAACCCGGCCTCTGTCGGCACCGGTTTCCTGCGAATGCTTCCAAGCCCGCTCAGGCCCGTCTTCCGTCTTGCAGAATGAGGCTTGTGGCCCCGTCAAAGACGCGAACAAGTAGCGCCCCGGCTATTGCCCTGCAAGCGAAAAACAGGTGAAAAACCTTTTGCTGCTCTTTCAAGCGATCCGAGTTAAGATCATCCGCATACAGAATTCAACACTTGACAAGCGATGAACAGTAAGACTCAGAACACGTCGTTTCAGCGCCAGGTGCCTGCCGGCGACACGCATGAGCGCGACGTCTGCACCACCTGCGGCTTCATCAATTACGTCAACCCGAAGATCGTCACGGGCTCGATCGTGCGCCATGACGGCAAGCTGCTGCTGTGCCGCCGCGCCATCGAACCGCGCACCGGTTACTGGACCCTGCCCGCCGGTTTCATGGAGCTCGGCGAAACCGCCGAACAGGCGGCGATGCGCGAAGCGCGCGAGGAAGCCAATGCGGAGATCGTCATCGACCGGCTGCGCGCCGTCTACACCATTCCGCGCATCGCCCAGGTGCAGATCATGTATCTTGCCCATCTCGGCAGCGATGCCTTTTCACCGGGTCCCGAGAGCCTCGAGGTGAAGCTCGCCTCCTGGGACGAGATCCCATGGGGCGAGCTTGCCTTTCCCTCGGTGCGCTGGGCGCTGCAGCAATATCGCGGCGTCGAAGGGATCGCCGAATTTGCGCCGTTCTCGAACCCGCCCGGCGAATTCGGCGGCCTCTGAGCCTATTCGGGCGGAGGCTCGTCCTCGATCGCGTGTTTCGCCATATAGGGCGCGTTGGCGAGCGCGAAGACCAGCGTGATCGGTAACAGGCCGAAGACCTTGAAGTTCACCCATTGATCCGTCGGGAAATTGCGCCAGACGATTTCATTGAGCGCCGCCAGCGCCAGGAAGAAGATGCCCCAGCGGATGGACAGTGTCAGCCACGCCTTCTCCTGAAGCTTCACGGCCTCGCCCATGATCAGCTTGAGATAGCTGCGCCCCATGGCGGCGCCACCGAGCAGCACCGCGCCGAACAGCACATTGACCAGCGTCACCTTGACCTTGATGAACAGGTCGCTGTGCAGCCACAGGGTGAGCGCCCCGAACACCGCCACGAACACCGCGGAGACCAGCGGCACCATGGCGAGTTTGCGGGTCAGCGCCCAGGAGATGGCAAGCGACACCGCCGTCGCCGCCATGAACACGCCGGTTCCCCAGAAGATGCCACCGAGCCAGTTGGCGGCGAAGAACGCGACGAGCGGCCCCAGCTCGATCAGCAGCTTGGTGCCCTGGCCCAGTTTCGGGCTGGACGTGAAACTCATGTTTCACCCAGCCCTGCGATGGCGCTGGCGAAGCTTTCCGCATCGAATGGCTGCAAGTCCTCCACCGCCTCGCCGACGCCGATCGCATGCACCGGCAGCTTGAAGCGTGCGGCGATGGCCACCAGGATGCCGCCCCGCGCCGTGCCGTCGAGCTTGGTCATGATGAGCCCGGTGACACCCGCCACCTTCGTGAAGGTATCAGCCTGGGCGATGGCGTTCTGCCCCGTTGTCGCATCGAGCACCAGCAGCACGGCGTGCGGCGCGGTCTCGTCCTGCTTCTTGATGACGCGCACGATCTTGTCGAGCTCATCCATCAGATATTGCTTGTTCTGGAGCCGGCCCGCGGTGTCGATGAACAGGATGTCGGTTCCGTCCTCGCGGGCCTCGGCGATGGCGTCGAAGGCAAGACCCGCGGCATCGGCACCGGTGGGCCTTGTCATCACCCGGGCGCCGGTGCGCGCGCCCCAGACGGTGAGCTGCTCGATCGCCGCGGCGCGGAACGTATCGCAGGCGGCGAACATCACCTTGTAGCCTTCCTTCCGCGCAATGGCGCCCAGCTTGCCGATGGTCGTCGTCTTGCCGGCGCCATTGACGCCGACCACGAGGACCACGAAGGGCTTCTGCGGCCCGAAGCCGAGCGGAACCGCCACCGGCTTCAGCACGGCGGCAATCTCGGCGGCGAGGATGCGCTTGACCTCCCCGGGCTCGATCTCGCGGTCATAGCGGCCGGCCGACACGGCCTTGACGATGCGCTCGGCCATGGGCAGGCCAAGGTCAGCCTGCAGCAGCACATCCTCGAGCTCTTCGAGCGTGGCCTTGTCGAGCTTGCGCTTGGTGAAGATCGACGCAATGGACCCGCCGATGGCGCGCGAGGATTTGGACAGGCCTTCGCCCAGTTTCGTGAGCAGTCCCGGCGCCGGCGCATCTTCCGGAGGCGGAGCGGCGCCGCGCCCCAACAGCTTGCGGAAGAAACTCATGCCGCGAGCCTGGCCTCGAGATGCCCCGGCCCGTGCCCCGTCACCCGCGCGCTGACAATGGCGCCCGGCGCCATGCGGCTCATGAAGCGCACCTGCGCGAAATGCTCGCTGCGCCCCATGTTCTCAGTCTCGATCAGCACCTGGCGGGTGGCGCCGATCTCGGCGGCGAGGAACGCCTTGAGCCGCTGCTCGCCTTTCTCGCGAAGGCGGGCGGCGCGTTCCTTGACGATCTGCTTGTCCAGCTGCGGCATGCGGGCGGCGGGCGTGCCCGGCCTCGCCGAGAACGGAAACACATGCAGGAAGGTGAGACCGCAGTCCTCGATGATGGCAAGCGAGTTCTGGAACATCGCTTCGGTCTCGGTGGGAAAGCCAGCGATGATGTCGGCCCCGAGCACGATGCCCGGGCGGCGGGCGCGGAGTTCAGCGCAGAAGGCGATCGAGTCCTCGCGCGTGTGCCGGCGCTTCATGCGCTTGAGGATCATGTTGTCGCCCGACTGCAGCGAGAGATGGATGTGTGGCATCACGCGCTCTTCGCCGGCGATCACGTCGATCAGTTCGGGGTCCGCCTCGATCGAATCGATCGACGAGATCCGCAGGCGCTTGAGATCCGGCACGACGCGCAGGATTCGCGCCACACGCCCGCCAAGTTTCGGGCGGCCGTCGAGATCAGCACCCCAGGAGGTGAGGTCGACGCCCGTGAGCACCACCTCGGAATAGCCCGACGCCACCAGGCGGCGGACCTGTTCGACCACGTCCTGAGGAGCAAGCGAGCGCGAGTTGCCGCGCCCGAACGGAATGATGCAGAAGGTGCAGCGGTGGTCGCAGCCGTTTTGCACCTGGACGAAGGCGCGGGTGCGCTCGGTGAGACCATCGATCAGCTGCGGCCTCGCCTCTCTCACCGTCATGATGTCGGCGACGGCAACGCGCGGGGCATCGCCCGCCTGCCAGCTTTCGGGCCTCAGTTTTTCCTCGTTGCCCATCACCCGGGTCACTTCCGGCATCGCTGCGAACATGGCGGGGTCGGTCTGCGCGGCGCAGCCCGTCACCACGATCTCGGCCTCCGGGTTCTCCGCTCTCGCCCGGCGGATCGCCTGCCGGGCCTGACGGGTGGCCTCGGCGGTCACCGCGCAGGTGTTGAACACGATGGCGTTTGATTTTCCCGCCGCCTCGGCATGGCGGCGCATGACCTCGGTCTCATAGGTGTTGAGACGGCAGCCGAAGGTGACGAAGCGCGCATCCGTCATGGCTCACACCGCGAGATGGGCGGGAAGCACGCCCTCGAATTCATAGGTGCCCGGCCCGGTCATGATGATGTGGCCGTCAGTTTCCCTGATCGCCAGATGAAGATCGCCGCCGGGAAGCGTGATGGTGGCCTTGCGCCCGAGGCGCCCAAGGCGGCAGCCAGACGCCATCACCTCGCTTGACGCCGAGCCGCAGGCAAAGGAACGCCCGGAGACGAGAGCAAAAACACTGATCGTAGC
>DAISVW010000073.1:0-9451 GCA_036826695.1 Aestuariivirga sp. | reverse complement strand
CCGGGAGGACACACTCTTTGGCTAAATCGCCGGGCTTCTGGGAGCGCTCCTCCTTGTCGCCAGCTGGTCCACAGCCCAGGTTGCAACCAGCCTCAAGACCGTGCTTGGCACGGCCGGGAGCATGCGCATCGAGGACCGCGAGGCGGCGGCGTCCTTTCTGACGACGCTGCTGGTGGAGATCGCGGTTCCCCTGTTTCCGGTGCTGGTGCTCGTCGCTGGGTGTTCAATCATCGCATCGCTCATTCAGAATGCGCCTTCCGTCGCGTCTGACCGCATCGAGCCGAAGCTGTCCCGGGTTTCGCTGCTGGCGGGATGGAAACGTCTGTTCGGCAAGGTGGGACTGGGAGAATTCGTCAAGTCCACCGTCAAGATACTGGGCGTGACGGTGGTTCTCTGGTTCCTCTTCAGGCGGGATCTTCCGGAATTCGTCGCAGCGCTCGCCATGGAGCCCGTGGTGCTGCCTCAGCGTATCCTCGACCTCTCTTCCAGCGTGATCATGCCCCTCCTCGGCCTCGCGCTCCTTCTCGCCATTGGTGATCTCGTCTGGTCACGATACCGCTGGCGCCGGGATCTGCGGATGACTCACCAGGAGTTGAAAGAGGAAATGAAGGAGGCCGAAGGCGACCCCTACATCAAGGCGAAGATACGCGGCATCGGGCGTCAGCGTTCGGCGCGGAGAATGCTCGAGAAGCTGCCGGCGGCCAGCATGGTCATCACCAACCCGACACATTTTGCCGTGGCGCTCCGCTACAGCCGCGACGATGGCGGCGCACCCGTGGTGGTGGCGAAAGGCATCGACCATCTTGCGCTCAGGATCCGCGAAACTGCCACCAGGCATGACATTCCGCTGGTCGAGAACAAACCGCTGGCCCGCGGACTCTATGACCAGGTCGAGATCGACGAGCAGATCCCGCCGGAGTTCTACCGGGCCGTCGCCGAGATCATCCACTTCCTCAACAGGGCTGGCCGCCTGCCAGACCATGCGCGGCTGAATTAGGGCGGTACCGCGCCGGTCGTCGCCGGTGCCGGTTCTTGCCGTGGCCGCAGCAAGGCCGGAGCAAGCTTGGATTTCTAATGATTGACACTCCATTTACGGAGCAAGATCGGTGTATCTCTTTGAGCTTGCATCACGCCACATGACATGGCTTGCCGAACGCCAGTCGGTGACGGCGGCAAACATCGCGAATGCGGATACACCCGAATACCGCGCCAAGAGCGTTCAATCATTCTCATCCTATCTCGAAGGCCCAACGCTTCAGCTCACGGCGACATCCACGATGCACATGGCCCTGCCGCCGGGAGAGGCCAGGCCCGTTGAGATCACCGCTGGCAACAGCTGGGCGTCATCGCACTCCGGCAATAACGTCTCGATCGAAAACGAGCTGATGACCGCGAGTTCCAGCAGCCGGATGATGAACATGGACACCGGCGCACTTCGCTCCTTCCAGCGGATGCTGATGCTGAGCGTCAAGGTGTGACATGAACGATCCTCTGCTCTCCATCATGCGAACGGCATCTTCCGGGCTGCAAAGCCAGTCGATTCGCCTCAAGGTGGTGTCCGAAAACCTCGCGAACATGGAGTCGACCGGCCTGACGCCGGGCGCCGACCCCTACCGCCGGAAGCTGGTCACCTTCTCGCAGTCGCTCGACGAAGTGACCGGGGCCGAAACGGTCTCAGTGGACCGCATCATCCGCGATCAGGCGCCGTTCAAGACCGAATACGATCCCACGCATCCCGCTGCCAACTCCAAAGGTTACATCAAACGGCCCAACGTGGACATGATGGTTGAAATGGCGGACATGCGGGAAGCGTCCCGCTCCTATGAGGCCAATCTGCAGATGATCCGCCAGGCCCGCGAGATGACCGCCATGATGGTCGACCTCCTGAAAGGATCATGACGCCGATGATCAGTTTCTCCACGGCTTCCAGCTTGCCGGAACTCACCCTGCGCCCCACGCATATGGCAGCAGTTCAACCCGCGCAGCAGCAAGGCGGCGGCAGTTTCCTCAATACGCTCGGTCAAGTCGCCGCCGAAACGGCGACCGCCGTCCGCGAGGGCGAGGCGGCAACGGTCGCCGGAATGCAAGGAACCCTGCCGTTGCAAACCGTCGTCGAGAAGGTCATGGCGGCGGAACGAACATTGCAGGCTGCGCTCGCCGTTCGCGACAAGGCCGTAAGCTCTTATCTCGAAGTCAGCCGGATGCAGAGCTAGGAGAAAAACATGCGCGCGCTTTCAAGCGCTGCAACCGGCATGTCGGCGCAGCAACTCAACGTCGAAGTCATCGCCAACAACATCGCCAACATCAATACGACCGGGTACAAGCGGACCAGAGCGGAATTCACCGACCTGCTCTATCAGGTTGAACGCATGCAGGGGATTCCCGCGCAGTCTCCTGACGAGGTCGTGCCCGAAGGCGCTCAGCTGGGCCTCGGGACGAGGCTGGCGGCGATCCGGCTGATCAATGTTCAGGGCCCCCTTGCGGAGACCGGCAATCAGCTCGATCTCGCCTTGAACGGGCCAGGCTGGTTCCAGGTTCAGGGGCCCGACGGCGAAACGCTCTATACGCGCTCGGGCTCGTTCAACACCAACGCGACCGGCCAGATCGTGACGACTGACGGCTATCCGATCGAACCTGCGCTTACCGTTCCTGCCGGCACGACGGGTGTGGAGATCACCGAAACGGGTGAAGTCTACGCCAAGCTTGAGGGCCAGGCGGATCTGGTGGCGGTTGGTCAGATCACGCTGGCGAATTTCACGAATGCAGCGGGCCTCAACGCGCTCGGTGGCAACCTCTTCCAGGCGACGGAGGCCTCGGGCCCCGCCGTGACGGGGCTTGCGGGAAGCATATCCTTCGGGACGGTCCGGCAGGGATATCTCGAGAATTCGAATGTGGATCCCATTCGCGAGATCACGGAATTGATCTCCGCGCAGCGCGCCTATGAGATGAACTCAAAGGTCATTCAGGCGGCCGACGACATGGCTGGTGTCGTGAGCAAGGGTATCCGCTAGGTGCCCGGCCTGCTTCAGATCGCTGCGGCTCTCGCCGTCATCTGCGGCATCCTCGCTGCAGCGCCGGCCCTCGCCGGACAGGACACGGCGGTCCGCTCTCTGCCAGTGCCGGTCACCACAATCTATCCGGGCCAGGTCATTGAGGCCGACCTGCTCACGAGCCGCCGGTTCCAGACGACGCCGCAGTCTCTCAGCGGCATCGCCACCGATGAAGAGCAGATCGTCGGCAAGGAAAGCCGCCGCCGGCTGATTGCCGGGCGGCCCATTTCGCTTGCGGTGCTTTCCAGGCCGGTCGCCATCAGGCGTGGCGCCGCAGGCATCGCCCTCTACCGCGAAGACGGGTTTTCGATTTCGACGCCGGTGATCGCACTTGAAGACGGCTCGCCCGGCGACATCATCGATGTCCGCACCGCCGCGACGGGCGCCATCATCAGAGTGGAGGTGACCGCTGCAGGAGAGTTGGCGGTCATCCACGAATGACGCGGCTTCTTGCATGTGCTGCGGCTTTCCTTTTCCTGTGCAAGCCGGTCGAGGCGACGTCGCGCATCAAGGACATCAGCGACGTTCAGGGAATCCGGGAAAATCAGCTTGTCGGATACGGTCTCGTCATTGGCCTGGCGGGAACGGGCGATACCATGCGGAACGCGCCCTTCACCGAACAGTCGACGCGCTCCATGTTGTTGCGCTTTGGCGTTGCAGTGCCGGAAAATGCGGTGCGGGCCCGCAACATCGCCGCTGTTGTGGTCACCGCACGGCTGCCGCCATTCGTATCGGCGGGAGAGCGGATTGATGTCAGCGTCTCGTCCCTTGGCGACTCCACCTCGCTGCGTGGCGGCACCCTCGTGATGACCCCGCTTTCCGCCGCCGATGGAAATGCCTATGCGGTGGCCCAGGGCGCCATTTCGGTTTCCGGGCTCTCGGCATCCGGAGCGGCCGAGCAGCTTACCTAAGGGGTTCCGACCGGCGGCCGTATTCCTGGCGGAGCACGGATCGAAAGGGTACTGTCCGCCTACTTCAATGGCTTTGCGCAGCTCTCGCTCAAGATACGAAACCCCGATTTCGCGACCGCGGCGAAGATAGCCGACGTCATCAACAAATACGCCGCAAAGGCCTATGGCGGACCGATTGCGCAGGCGGAGGATTTCAGGACCGTTTCCCTGAAGCGCCCCAAGAAGATCTCGGCATCGAAGCTGATGGCGGTCGTCGGAAACCTGAAGGTCGCACCAGAGTCGCCCGCCCGGGTGGTCATCGACGAGAAGACAGGCACCATCGTGATTGGTGCCAATGTGCGGATTTCTCCGGTGGCCATCGCGCACGGCAACATCACGATCCGCGTCACCGAGATGCCGGAAGTCATTCAGCCGCTGCCATTCGCAAACGGGGTTACAGCGGTTCAGCCCTCCACAGACATCACAGCAGAGCAGGCGGGCGACAAGGTCGCGATCCTCGAGGGCCCAAGTCTCCAGAGACTCGTGCATGGTCTCAACCGCATTGGGGTCAAGCCGAACGGAATCATCGCCATCCTGCAGGCCATCAAGACAGCGGGAGCCCTGCAAGCCGATCTGGTGATCCAATGAAGAGCACGCAAATACATCTGACTGCTGTTGCGCTTCTGACGGTCTCTTTCTGTTTCACATGGACGTCTGCCAGCGCAAGTGAAACGACTTCGCCGGAACAAAAGCAGATAGACGCCTTCATCGAGGAATACTGCTTTGCCGTTTCCGATCAGGCTGGTGAACAGCGCATGGCGCAGCAAATGAAAGCCTTGCGTGAAATTCAGTCCGAAGTCGAGAAACGCCTCAGCGATCTCGAGAAGGCAAAGACAGAGTTGCAGGCCCAGCTGGATCGCCGCGAGGAGCTTCGCGATCTGGCCCGGAAGGAGCTCGTGGACATCTATGCGGGCATGGATCCCGCCATAGCCGCAGAGCAGATGGGAAAGGTCGACGTGCGGCTGGCGTCCTCCGTGCTTCGCCAGCTGAAGCCGAAGCAGGCAAGCGCCATTCTCGATGAGACGACCCCCGAACTCGCCGCCAAGCTTGTCCGATACATCGCAATTGCCGCTGCTGCCGGTGAGGCATCGAATTGAGCCGTTGCGCTGTTCTGTCAGCTCTGATGGCGGCCGCGCTCTTGATCTCGGCCTGCGCGTCTGACATCGAGGATTTCAACGTTGCCCCCAAGCTATCGCCGATCGGCAAGGATATCGGCGTTGCCGCCGGTCAGGCGACGATGGCGGAGGTCGAGGCCCTCGCGGAACCTCGGGCGAGCTGGATCGGGGGACATGCGGACTTCTTCAGGGATGCGCGGGCCAGCCAGCGTGGCGACTTGCTGACGATCAGAATCGCCATCGACGACCAGGCGACCCTGAACAGCACATCGAACCGAAGCAGAAAGTCATCGGCCGATGGCAAGGTTGACTTTGGCTACGAAGTGTTGGGCGTCGTTGGAGCGGATCTGAAGGCAAGGGGAAAAGTCGACTCCAATTCAAGCAGCGCTGGCCAGGGAACGACGGCGCGCTCTGAGCAGATCGAACTTTCTGTCGCGGCAATGGTGACGCGCGTGATGCCGAACGGCTACCTGCTGATCGAGGGCTCACAGGAAATCGAGGTGAACTTCGAACAGCGGGTGCTGCATGTCTCTGGCCTGGTGCGGCCGATAGACATTTCACCCGACAATTCCATTTCATACGAGCGAATTGCCGAGGCCCGGATTTCCTATGGCGGCAAGGGGCGTATCAGCGAGGTGCAGCAACCAGGCTGGGGCCAGCAGCTTTGGGACCGGATCACACCTTTCTGAGCCGGGATGACCGAGATGGCTGATGCGGCTTCAAACGACAGAAAGAACCTGGTGACGACTGCGGTGATCATTCTTCTGCTCACCCTGCTGGGGGCCGGCGTTGGCTTCACGGTTGGCGTGTTCCTGAAGCCGGCTAACCCGCCACCCGAAGCGATCGCCGCCAGCGATGCGCAGAAAGACAATGCTGCGTCCGGAAATCAATCGGGGGAGAAAAGCGCTCATTCCGCCGAGCTCGCCAGCGAACACAAGGAGGCTGACCCTGTCACCCCTCTGGAGCCTCTGGCGGGAGATGAAGAGCCGCCATCGGCGGACCTCGCCGTGGTGCCGTTTCCGGCCGTGGTGACGGCTCTCGCGAACCCCAAGGAAAAATGGATCAGGCTGGAGGGCGCGGTGCTTGTGAAGTCTGATTCCAAGACCCCGCCCGAGCAAATTGGCCAGAGAGCTGCCGAACAGATGCTGACTTACCTCAAGACCGTCAATCTTTCCGACATCGAGGGCCCCTCAGGCTTTCTCGCGCTCCGCCATGATTTGAATGACACCGTAAGGGCTCTGTCAGACGGAAGCGTCCGTGGTGTTCTCATTCACGGGCTTATCGTCGAATGAAGTATCTTCCTTTCATTCTGCTGCTGTTCCTGCTTGCAAGTCCGGCAGCCGCGCAGGACACCGGCCTGAGCGCACTGCTTCCATCAAGCGATCCCACGGTTTCCGGCCGGATCATTCAATACGTCGTGCTGCTCACCGTTCTCTCGATCGCACCAGGCCTCCTGATCATGGTGACGAGCTTCACCCGGATCGTGATCGCTTTCTCCTTCCTGAGATCCGGTCTGGGACTGCAGAGCACGCCGGCGAATCTTGTGATGGTTTCGCTCGCGCGTTTTCTGACCTTCTTCATCATGGCCCCGGTTTTCGACAAGGCCAAGACGGAGGGTCTTGATCCCTACATGGCCAATCAGATCGACGAGAAACAGGCCTACCAGCGCATCACGGCGCCGTTCCGCAGCTTCATGCTCAAGAACGTGCGGGAAAAGGATCTGGCGCTGTTCGAGCAGATCGCCAGGGATAAGAACATCGTCCTTGAAGACGAGGGAGATGTCGATCTTCGCATTCTGGTGCCGGCGTTCATGATTTCCGAACTGCGGCGGGGCTTTGAGATTGGCTTCCTGATTGCCCTTCCGTTCCTGGTGATCGATCTGATCGTCGCGATGCTGACGATGTCGATGGGCATGATGATGTTGCCGCCCACCGTCATTTCGCTGCCATTCAAGGTCTTGTTCTTCGTCCTCATTGACGGATGGCATCTTCTGGTCGGCAGCCTTATTGCCTCGTTTACCGTTCTTTAAGTCCGAATCTTAGCCCCCCAGTAGCAAAATCCGGCTAGCCTTGCTGATGACGGGGAGGTCCGATCCTCTCGCATGATGCGATCTCGTCCCGCCGGCTACTGCCCGGCATCCCAGAAAGTATGTCGTGTATGGGTAAGGGGATACCTGGCCAATGTCCAGCATCATCACAAATCAATCTGCAATGACGGCATTGCAGAATCTCGCAATTACCAACCGCAACATCAATCAGACGCAGTCACGTATTGCCACCGGCTACCGTGTCGGATCAGCCGAGGACAACGCGGCCTACTGGTCGATCTCAACCACGATGAAGTCCGACCGGGGCGCGCTTTCGACCATCAAGGAAGCGCTTGGCCTCGGCGCGGCGACCATCGACGTCGCCTATACGGGCATGAACAGCGCCATCGAAGTCGCCAAGGAAATCAAGAACAAGCTGGTGGCCGCGCGGCAGCCCGGCATCGACCGCGCGAAGGTGCAGGGTGAGATCGACGAACTGCAGAACCAGTTACGCAGCATCGGAGAATCATCCGTCTTCTCGGGCGAGAACTGGCTTTCCGTTGACTCCAGCGCTACGGGATTCAACGCCACCAAGACCATGGTCTCGTCGTTCTCGCGAAGCGGAGGTGACGTCTCGATCGGAACGATCTCGATCAACATCACGACGGTGAAGTTGTTTGACGGCAATGACCAGTCTGGCATCCTCGACGACATCGACACGACGGGCAATGGGGGGGTCGACTACTCGGTATCCGATCTCGACATCTCCGGCTTTCTCGACACCGACAACGACCTCGCCGACCTCGAGCAGATGATCGGCTATGTGGATGGAAAAATCGGCGCCATGACAGCGGCCGCGAGCAACCTTGGCGCCATCAAGTTGCGGACCAAGCTTCAGTCTGAGTTCGTGTCCAACTTGATGACTGCGATCGACAAGGGCGTCAGCGTGCTGGTTGACGCCGACATGAACGAAGAGTCGACCAGGCTGCAGGCACTGCAGGTGCAGCAACAGCTCGGTATCCAGGCTCTCAGCATCGCCAACCAGAACAGCCAGTCAATTCTGGCGCTGTTCCGCTAATTCGATTCCGATCGTCCCGGCGCGGTATGCTCAACGAAGCTGCCGCGCCGTTTTTTTGGGGTTAACGGGTTGGCAAGGTTACCGGTTTACCCTGATGGCTATGGTCGGAAGCGGATGAGGTCCGCTGAGGCATGATGCCGGATCCGAACCCCCGGAGCGTATTTCCGGATGTCCCCGTCAGTATAGTTTTCCCAGGGACAGCTGCAGCATGGCCAGCATCATGACGAATACCTCTGCAATGACCGCATTGCAGACGCTCAACCATACAAACAGACAGCTCTCGATCACGCAGTCGCGGATTTCGACCGGCTACAGGGTTGCAGAGGCCGAAGACAACGCAGCCTACTGGTCGATTGCGACGACCATGCGTTCGGACAATGCTGCCCTGTCAACGGTGAAGGATGCCCTCGGTCTTGGAGGCGCGTTGCTCGATGTGGCTTACACCGGCATCAACCGGGTGATCGATGTCACGACGGAGATAAAGAACAGGCTTGTGGCGGCCCGCCAGCCTGGTATTGACCGGCAGAAGCTGCAGGCAGAGATCAGTGAATTGCAGAACCAGCTGTCGAGCATCGCCGATTCATCCGTGTTTTCCGGCGAGAACTGGCTGTCAGTCGACTCATCCGCGCCGGGATTCAATCCCACCAAGACGATCCTGGCTTCCTTTTCGAGAAGTGCCGGCGAGGTGGCCATCGGCACGATTGCCGTCAGCCTCACGACCAGCAAGCTGATCGACAGCGCCGATCAATCCGGCATTCTGGACAAGGTCGCCACCACGACAAATGGCGGCGTCGACTACTCCATACTCGATCTCGACGTTGGCGGGGTAGTTGACACCGATGCCGACCTTGCCGATCTCGAGGAGATGATCTCGTGGGTCGATGATGGTATCCTCAGCATGACGGACGCTGCCAGTAATCTCGGCGCTCTCAAGCAGCGGACAACCATGCAGAAGGAGTTTGTGGCCTCGTTGATGGATGCCATCTCGCGCGGCGTCGGCACGCTGGTCGATGCCGACATGAATGACGAGTCAACCCGTCTGCAGGCCCTTCAGGTGCAACAGCAGCTCGGCATCCAGGCCCTCAGTATCGCGAATCAGAATACCCAGGCGATCTTGTCTCTGTTCCGCGGCTAACGGTTCCGATGGGCGCTGGCCGATCGTCCGGATATGGAGGCTTCCCGCCCGGAAACGGCAAGTCCCATGATACCCCATCGCTACCCCAAAACATAAT
>DAISVW010000072.1:0-9535 GCA_036826695.1 Aestuariivirga sp. | reverse complement strand
TGTTCACGCGCCTCATCGACCGCAACACCACGATCCCCACCAAGAAGAGCCAGGTGTTCTCCACCGCCGACGACAATCAGACGGCGGTGACCATCCGGGTCTTCCAGGGCGAGCGCGAGATGGCGGCCGACAACAAGATCCTGGGCCAGTTCGACCTGATGGGCATTCCGCCGGCCCCGCGCGGCATGCCGCAGATCGAGGTGACCTTCGACATCGACGCCAACGGCATCGTCAACGTATCCGCCAAGGACAAGGCGACGAACAAGGAGCAGCAGATCCGCATCCAGGCATCGGGCGGCCTCTCCGACGCCGACATCCAGCGCATGGTGAAGGAGGCGGAAGCCAATGCCGCCGACGACAAGAAGCGCAAGGACATGGTGGAGGCGAGGAATCATGCGGAAGCCCTGATCCACTCGACCGGCAAGTCGCTCGCCGAATTCGGCGACAAGGTGCCGGCCGCCGACAAGTCGGCGATCGAGGCGGCCATTGCCGATCTCAAATCGGTGCTGGAGGGCGAGGACGTGGAGGCCGTGAAGTCCAAGACCAACGCGCTCGCTCAGGTTTCCATGAAACTCGGCGAGGCCATGTACAAGTCTCAGCAGGGCCAGGCCGAGGCCGACGCCAAGCGTGACGCGGGCGGCGGAGAGGAAGACGTGGTCGACGCCGACTTCGAGGAAGTCAAGGACGACGACAAGAAGGTCTGAGTTCCCGACAAGCCGGAGCCCCGCCTGACGGCGGGGTTCCGTTATCCACATCCAAAGATCATCTTCGTGCCGGCATGTACCCCTCTCGTCATGCCGGAACAGCAACCGATAGCGGCAAGCATTCATGGCCAAGCGCGACTATTATGACGTTCTGGGCGTCGGCAGATCGGCCGACGAGAAAGAGCTGAAGGCCGCCTATCGCAAGCTCGCCAAGCAGTATCACCCCGATGCCAACCCCGGCGACAGAACGGCCGAAGCCAGCTTCAAGGAAATCAACGAGGCCTATGACGTTCTGAAGGACCCGCAGAAGAAAGCGGCCTATGACCGTTTCGGCCACCAGGCTTTTGAAGGTGGCATGGGCGGCGGGCGCGGTGGCGGCGCCGGGTTCGGGCCTGAGTTCAATTCCTCGATGTCGGACATCTTCGAGGATCTGTTCGGCGATTTCATGGGCGGCAACAACCGCAGCCGCCGCGGCGGCCGGGGTGGCGGCAGCGGCGCGGCCCGGGGCGCGGACCTGCGCTACAACATGGAAATCGCGCTGACCGAGGCCTTCACCGGCAAGAACGCGCAGATCCGCGTGCCGTCATCGGTGGCCTGCGACACCTGCAACGGCTCAGGCGCGAAACCCGGGACATCGCCGAAGACCTGCTCCACCTGCGGCGGTCAGGGTGCTGTTCGCTCGCAGTCGGGCTTCTTCACGGTGGAGCGGACCTGCCCCAGCTGCCAGGGCCGCGGCCAGGTGATTTCCGACCCGTGCAACGGCTGCGGCGGACAGGGCCGGGTCACCAGGGAGCGCACGCTGTCGGTCAACATTCCGGCAGGCGTCGAGGACGGCACCCGCATCCGGCTGGCCAGCGAGGGCGAGGCGGGCGTGCGCGGCGGGCCGGCAGGCGATCTCTACATCTTCCTGTCAGTGAGGCCGCATGAATTCTTCCAGCGTGACGGCGCGGACCTGTTCTGCAAGGTGCCGGTGTCGATGACGGCGGCGTCGCTTGGCGGCGACATCGAAGTGCCCACCATCGACGGCAAGAAAGCGCGGGTCAGCATCCCGGAAGGAACCCAGACCGGTAAGCAGTTCCGCCTGCGCGGCAAGGGCATGCCGGTGCTGCGCTCCTCGCAGACCGGCGACATGTATATCCAGGTGGCGGTGGAAACGCCGGTCAACCTGTCAAGGAAGCAGCGCGACCTGCTGCGCGATTTCGAAAAGGAATCGCGCCACAACAGCCCGGAATCAGAAGGCTTCTTCGCCAGGGCCAAGGCCTTCTGGGACGGCTTCGGCGGCTGAGCCGTTTCCTCAGCCCTGTCCCGGGCTCTTGTGAATGACACCGTCATGCATGACGAAATCCACCTTCTCGGTGACCGTGATGTCATTGAAAGGGTTGCCCGGCATGGCGACGATGTCCGCCGTCTTGCCGGCGGCCAGAACGCCGATGTCAGGCATCTGCAGCATCTCTGCGGCCATGCTGGTGGCCGCCTTCAGCGCCCGCAGCGGACTGATACCGTTGGCAACCATTTCACCGAACTCACCGGCGTTGTTGGTGTCGAACGAGAAGGTGCCGATATCGGTGCCGAACACGATCCTGACGTTGCTGTCCGCGATGTTCTTCGCCGCCTCCATCAGTTGCGCGGCATACTTCCGGTACTTGCGCCGGACATAGGGCGGCTTGTCCGCCGCCGTCCAGAACGCGTCGTCATCGATCAGCCTCGCCTGGCGGATCACCGCGAACTGGGTGGGCACGAGATAGACGCCCTTGTCCTCGATGATCGTGAGCGTGTCCCTGGACGCCAGATTGCCGTGCTCGATGCCGCGCACACCGGCGGTGAGCGCGCGGCGGATGCCCTCGTCGCCATAGACGTGGAGTGTCGCCGGAATGCCGAGATCGCGCGCCGTCCCGACCATCACGTTCATTTCCTCCTGGCTGTAGGGCGTCTGCGACGGGTCGTCCGCCGGGCTCGAAAATCCGCCCGACCCCGCGAATTTGATCCATTGCGCGCCACGGCTGATCTCGCGGCGCACGACCTTGCGGATCTCGTCGACGCCGTCGGCGAGGCTGTTCTGCCAGGGGTCGCTGTCGGCGCCCAGCAGCGGCTCGCCATCGCCATGGCCGCCACGCGTCGAAATCAGGTGGCCCGAGGGAATGAGCCGCGGCCCGGTGATCCTGCCTTCGGCAAGCGCCCTGGCAAGATCGCAGGTGGTGTAGCCGTGAATGTCCATGTCGCCGGTGTCACGCACCGTCGTGAAGCCGTTGTTCAACAAGGTCGACAGCGCTTCCACACCGAGCAGGGCCTTGGCCGAGGACGACAGATCGAAAATCCTGTCCTCCAGCTCCGGCCGCAAGGTCACATGCACATGCGAGTCGATGAAGCCAGGCGTGACCGTGTGATCGGGCAGCGAGACGATCCTTGCGCCCGCGGGGCGGCCGACGTCCGGCGCGATCGCGCTGATCTTGCCATTCGCGGCCAGAATTTCCATGGGACCCAGCGGCTTATCCGACAGGCCATCCCACAGATTTCCGGCCACGATCACCACCGGCCCGCGATCGGCCTTTGCCGGCGCGGCGATTGCGCCAGGCGGCCGTGAGAGTGACTGCACCAGCACCGGCGCGGCAAGGGCCAACGCCGCGGTCCTCAGCACTTCACGGCGGCTGGCTGACACGGGGCGGTGACTCTGCATCAGGGAACAGGCAAGACACATGGCGCGTTTTCTCCTCCGCCTGAATGCCGGAGGACTAGCAGAGCGCCGTAATGTCCACAAATTGAATACGACTTCAGGCTGCTGGTGACGCGCGCCTTGGCGATCCCGGATGGAGGAAAAATCGTTTACGCCCCTGCTTCCTCGAGGAACAGGGCGCGCAGCTTGCGCACCACCGGGCCCGGCTGGCCGCCACCGATGCGGTGGCCGTCGATCTCGACGACCGGCATCACGAATTGCGAGGCCGAGGTGAGAAAGGCCTCGTCAGCGGCATAGGCCTCCGCCGCCGTGAACTTGCGCTCGACGATCTCGACGCCATGCTCGTTGGCCAGGCGAAATAGCGCCCGCCTGGTGCAGCCGGCGAGAATCTCGTTGGAAATGCCACGCGTGATCACCTTGCCGTCCCTGACGATATAGGCGTTGGACGAGGTGCCCTCGGTGACGAAGCCCTCCTCCACCATCCACGCCTCGTGCGCGCCCTTCTCATAGGCCTCCTGCTTGCCCAGAACCGGGGCCAGCAGCATCACTGTCTTGATGTCACGCCGCGCCCAGCGCAGGTCTGGCGTGGTGATCACCTTGACGCCGGCCAGTGCCTTGGGGTTGCTGGCCAGCGCCATGACTTGCGTGAAAGCGATGAGGCTTGGCCTGGGCGCGGGCGACGGGAAATTGAACATGCGGTCGGCGCTGCCGCGCGTCACCTGCATGTAGATGATGCCTTCGCGAAGATTGTTGCGGCGGATCATTTCCTGATGCATGGCGTCAAGGTCATCGCGCGTGCATGGCCAGTCCATGCGCAGTTCCTTCAGCGAACGGTTGAGCCGCTCCATATGCGCCGGATAGTCGACGAGCTTGCCGTTCACCACGGCAGTGACCTCATAGACGCCATCGGCGAACAGAAAGCCGCGATCGAAGATCGAGATCTTGCCTTCGTTCTCAGGGAGGTATTCGCCATTCACATAGACGGTGCGGGTCATCGGCTTTGGCCCTTTCAGGGAATCTCGGCCTCTAAGCACGATTCCCGCCCGAAAATCCATGGGGGTTGTGGCGGCCGCGATGGGCGGCTAGGACAGGTTCAATCGTCAACAGCCAAGAAGAACATCATGGCGCGTTCCATTCCGGAAGCAGCGATCACCGCGATGCTGGCCCGCGAGGAGGTCCTCTTCATCCAGCGCAACCCGGTTTCGAAGACGCTTTCCGAGGATGCCGCCGGATACTGGCTGAAGGGTGTGCCCATGCACTGGATGGTGGATTGGGGAACACCATTCCCGCTGTTCGTGGCAAGGGCGGAGGGTGCTGAACTCACCGACGCCGATGGCAACCGCTACGCCGACTTCTGCCTTGGCGACACCGGCGCGATGTTCGGTCATTCGCCGCCGCCGGTGGTGGAAGCGCTGCGGCGGGATGGGGCCAAGGGCTTCACCACCATGCTGCCCTCGCCCGACGCGGCGGTGGTGGGCAAGCTTCTCAAGGACCGTTTCGGCCTGCCCTGCTGGCAGGTGACGGCAACGGCGTCTGACGCCAACCGCGCGGTGATCAAATGGTGCCGGGCCATCACCGGGCGCAAGAAGATCCTGGTGTTCAACCATTGCTACCATGGCGCAGTGGACGAGACCTATGTGACCATCGACGGCGGTGTGCCGCATGCCGACCCGGCGCTGATCGGCGAGGTGCGCGATCTCACCCAGTTCACCAGGGTGATCGAATTCAACGACATCCCCGCGCTCGAAGCGGCACTGCGCGAAGGCGACGTGGCTTGCGTGCTGGCCGAACCGATCATGACCAATGTCGGCATGGTGCTGCCTGACGAGGGCTATCACGCGGCGCTGCGCGACCTGACGCGCAAAGCCGGTACGCTCCTCGTGATCGACGAGACGCATTGCATCTCCTCAGGCCCCGGCGGCTACACCCGCGCCCATGGATTGGAACCCGATGCCATTGTGCTGGGAAAGCCGATCGCCGGCGGCATTCCCGCCGCCGTCTACGGCTTTTCGGGCGAGGTTGCAGCGCGCATCGGCCAGTTTCTTGAAACCCGCCCGCCTGGTCATTCCGGCATCGGCACCACGCTGGCGGGCTCGCGCATTCAACTGGCCCTGATGCGCACCATGCTGGAAAATTACTTCACTGATGCCTGCTTCCGCCCGCTGCTCGCCCTGGCCGAACGGCTGGAGGCTGGCATCTCCACGGTGATCGCCAGGCATGGCGCGCCATGGCATGTGGTGCGGGCCGGCACGCGGGTCGAGTTCATGTGTGCGCCGGAGCGGCCGCGCAACGGCGGCGAGGCGGCGCTGATCATCCACCGGCCCATCGATGTGGCCGTTCACCACTATCTTCTCAATCGCGGGGTGCTGGTCACCCCGTTCCACAACATGATGCTCGTCTGCCCGGCGACCACCGCGGCGCAGGTGGCGCAGTTGGTCGACGGCCTCGACTGCTGCCTCGACGAATTGACGGGCTGACACGGGAGTATGCGCGCATGAGTTTGATGTTCCCCCGCCGCGAGGCCGAAGCCCAGGCCTTTCTCGAAGCAAATCCCGATATCGAGAGTGTCCATGTGGTGTGGACGGATCTGTGCGGCGTGGCCCGCGGCAAGGTGCTGCGCCGCGACGAGGTGGCTCCCGCCTGGCGGGACGGCCGGTTCCTGCCGATCTCGGCGCTGGCCCTGGATGTGACGGGGCAAGACGTGCCCGAAACCGGGCTGGTGTTCGACGAGGGCGACCGCGACATGCTGCTGTGGCCCGCCCCGGGAAGCCTCACGCGCATGCCATGGGCAGAGCCGTCCGCCGCGCAGTACATCGCCACCGTTCATGACCTCGACGGCACCGCCCACTATGCCGATCCGCGCAATATTCTGGCCAAGATGGTGGCAAGGGTCGAATCCCAGCTCGCCATGACACCGGTCGGCGCCGTCGAGCTCGAATTCTTCCTCATGGACCGCGCCGCGGCGCTGGCCGGCAAGCCGATCGCGCCGAAATCCCAGATCAACGGGGCGAGGCCCAGGCACTATCAGGCCTATTATCTTCAGGACACGGATGATTTCGCGCCGTTCTTCCGCGACCTTTATGCCATGTGCGATGTGCAGGGCCTGCCCGCCAGGACGCTGATTTCGGAATATGCGCCGGGGCAGATGGAGATCGTGCTCCGGCACCGGGCCGATGTGCTGAAGGCCTGCGATGAAGCCATCATGCTCAAGAGGCTCATCAAGAACGTGGCGGAGAAGCACGGGCTGGCCGCCACCTTCATGGCCAAACCCTATTCCGCCTGGACCGGATCCGGCATGCATATCCATGTTTCGCTGGCTGACAGCGCGGGTGCCAACCTCTTTGCGGCGGAAGACCCCACGGCCAATCCGCTTCTCATGCACGCACTGGGCGGGCTCAAGGCGGCGATGGCCGAATCGATGCTGATCTTCGCGCCCAATGCCAATTCCTACCGCCGCTTCCGCCGCAACTCCTATGCGCCGGTCTCGGCGAGCTGGGGCATCAATAACCGCACGGTGTCGCTGCGTGTGCCGGCAGGCCCCGCTCAGGCCTGCCACATCGAGCACCGCCCGGCGGGGGCCGACGCCAACCCCTATCTGGTGATGGCGGCGGTACTGGCCGGCATGCACCATGGCATTTCCGGCAAGCTGGAGCCCGGCCCGCCGGTGACCGGGAACGGCTATGCCCAGCCGTCAGCTCCCATTCCCGGCAACTGGTTTGCGTCGATCGACGCGCTGCGGCAGGGCCAGATTGTGAGGGATTATCTCGGCGACGATTTCATCGACACCTTCTGCACCATCAAGGAAGTGGAGGCGGACCGCTTTTTCGCCGAGCCCACGGAACGCGATTTCGAATGGTATCTGCGCACCGTGTGAGTATAGTCATCGCATGAACACGACAAGCCTCCCTGCCGCCCTCGCGCTCTTGGTGCTGTCGGGCTCGCCGGCCTTCGCGGCCCAGGGGCTCGACGGCGCGGCACTGGGCCTGGCCTGGGCTGTGCCCTTCGCGGGCATGCTGCTGTCGATCGCCATTCTGCCGCTGGTGGCGGAGCGCTTCTGGCACCACCACCGTGGCAAGGTGGCGGCCTTCTGGGCGCTGCTCACCATCCTGCCCATCGCGCTGACGGGCGGGGCAGGCACGGCAGCGGCAGCGGTGGTGCATGCCGCGTTCGCCGAATATATTCCGTTCATCGTGCTGCTGCTCACGCTGTTCACGGTGGCGGGCGGCATCGTGATCCGCGGCAACCTCCGTGGCGCGCCGCTCACCAACACGGTGCTGCTTGCCATCGGTGCGGGGCTGGCGAGCTTCATCGGCACCACTGGCGCCGCCATGATCATGATCCGCCCGGTGATCCGCGCCAATGACGACCGCAAGCACAATGTGCATGTGATCGTGTTCTTCATCTTCCTCGTCGCCAATGCCGGCGGCGCCCTGACCCCGCTTGGCGATCCGCCGCTGTTCCTGGGCTTCCTGCGCGGAGTCGATTTCTTCTGGCCCACCGTGCATCTGTTCTGGCCGGCGGTGCTGATCGTGGCCGTGCTGCTCGCGGTGTTCTTCCTGCTCGACAGCTATATCTACGCCAGGGAAGGCCATCTGGCGCGCGACCCGACGCCGGAGCGCCAGGTCTCAGTGGCCGGCGGCGTCAATTTCCTGCTGATCCCGGCGGTCATCGCGGCAATCCTGCTGTCCGCCTCGCTGGACTGGGGCAAGGTCAATATCTACGGAACCGAGGTCGCCGTAACGAGTCTCGCCCGCGATGCGGTGCTGCTGGCAATCGTGCTGGCCTCGCTCCTGCTGACGCCCCGCGCCAACCGTGCCGAGAACAGTTTCAGCTGGGAGCCGATGCGCGAGGTGGCGGAGCTTTTCGCCGGCATCTTCATCACCATCATCCCGGTGCTCGCCATGCTGAAAGCCGGAACGGCGGGCGCCTTCGCGCCGCTGGTGGCGCTGGTACAGGGCCCGGACGGCGCGCCTGACAACCTCGCCTATTTCTGGATCACCGGCGGGCTTTCGTCCTTCCTCGACAATGCGCCGACCTACCTGGTGTTCTTCGAACTGGCGGGCGGCGATCCGCAATATCTCATGCGGGAAGGTGCGGGCACCCTTGCCGCCATTTCGGCGGGCGCGGTGTTCATGGGCGCCAACACCTATATCGGCAACGCCCCCAACTTCATGGTTTATGCCATCGCACGCGACCGCGGCATCAGAATGCCCGGCTTCTTCGGCTATATGCTCTGGTCAGGCGCCTTCCTGCTGCCGCTGTTCGTCCTGGTGTCCTGGCTCTTCTTCGCCGGATAGCGCAAGGTCATCAGCCGGTCGATATAGGCCAGCAGCAGGGCCGAGACCACGAAGGCCATGTGCATGATGGTGAGCCACATCAGCTGGCTTTCGGTGAATTGCTGAACGTTGAGGAACACCTGCAGCAGATGGATCGACGAGATCGCCACGATGGTGGACGCTACCTTGATCTTCAGCGATCCGGCATCGACCTTGCCGAGCCACGAAATTTCGCTGCCGTCGGCGTTGTCGAACCGGCTCACGAAGTTTTCATAGCCCGAGATGATCACCATGACCACGAGGCTGGCCACCAGCGCCGCGTCGATCAGCGCAAGCATCTTGAGAATCGTATCGGTCTCGCCCAACTCGAAGAGCTTCATGACGAATTCATAGAGCTTGGCCACGAAGGACAGCGCATAGAGCACCAGCGCTGCCGCCAGTCCGACATAGAAGACGACCAGCAGCCAGCGCGAAGCAAGGATGATGGCTTCTACCGTGTGTTCGATCTGTTTCATGAGCCGACCGCCGACGTTGGACGGCCTTTCTCTAGGCGTATCCCGTCGGCGGGGCAAGAGGCGGCGCCAGTGCGCCGCCCTAGGCGTTGCGCGAGCCCGGCAAGGGTTCCGGCATGTCGTTGCGGGTCTTCCACAGGGACCAGCCGATGCCCGCAGCCAGCACGCCGATGGTGACGGCGAGCGAAATTGCCGTGTCAATCTTGATGCCGAGCGGCACGAGGAAGATCTTGATGCCGACCAGCACGAGGATCACCGCCAGCGAATACTGCAGATACCTGAAACGGTGCATGGCGGCGGCGAGCGCGAAATAGAGGGCGCGCAGGCCCAGGATGGCGAAGATGTTGGAGGTGTAGACGATGAACGGGTCCT
>DAISVW010000071.1:0-9548 GCA_036826695.1 Aestuariivirga sp. | reverse complement strand
CATCGGGCCACGCGATCCGGTCGAAGCGTAACCAGCACTTGTTGAGCAGTCCCATGCGCAGCGTCTCGATGGCCCGCTGGCGCGATTGGGCGAGTGGCGCATTGAACGTGACGCTGCCTGCGCGCAGTACGCCCAGCGGCAGCGTGAAAATAACGCGATCTGCTTCCAAGGCATCGCCGCCGGCGAGTGTGACGCGAACACCGCGGCCGGCAGGGCCCCGACCGCGACGAGGGCCGCCACCACGATGGCCACCGCCTGCAGCCCCACCCGCCAGCGCATCAGCTTTTGCGAGGTATTGGCGGAGCCGCCGCGGAACATGTTGACGAGCCCCAGCAGCAGCACGACCGCTACTGCGCCCACCGCAACATAACTGATGTAATCCATGATTGAGGAGGCCTCCGGAACCTGCCCCTGCATGGCCCCGGGGCAGCCTCCCGTCAAGATCGGATGACTCAGTCCGACACCCTGTCGAGCAGTCTGTCCAGCATGCGCTGCGGCAGCAGGCGGCGGGCGAGCGCCATGTAATGGGTTGGTCTGGTCACGTAATAGCGGGCCTTTGGCCGGGGCGATTCCACCGCATGGATGAGTTTTTCCAGCACCGCTTCCGGCCCCAGCTTGTAGCGGGACGAACCGCCGCGAGCGAAACGGGCGCGCTGGCCGGCATAGGCGTCCCGGTAGTGCGACTGGGTGTCGTCGATGTTGCGTTCGAAATGCTGGCGGGCGGTTTCCACGAATTTGCTGGTGATCGGCCCCGGCTCGATCAGCGAGACGAAAATGCCGGAGCCCTTGAGCTCCAGCCGCAGCGTGTCCGACAGGCCCTCGATCGCGAATTTCGAGGCATTGTAGGCGCCCCGCCATTTCAGCGCGACAAGCCCCAAGACCGAGGAGCATTGCACGATCCGGCCATGGCCATTGGCGCGCATCAGCGGCAGGCAGGCGCGGGTCAGCTGGTGCCAGCCGAAGAAATTGGCGGCGAATTGCGCCTCCAAGACCTCGCGGGTCAGATCCTCGACCGCGCCCGGCTGGCCATAGGCGCCGTTGTTGAACAGCGCGTCGAGCCTGCCGCCGGTGAGGCGTGAGGTTTCCTCCGCGCAGGCGGCGACCGAGGCGGGCGCGGCATAGTCGAGCGCCAGCGCCTCCAGCCCTTCGGCCCGCAGCCGGGCCAGATCTTCCTCCCGCCGCGCCGTGGCCAGCACCCGCCAGCCGCGCGCCTTCATGCCCAGCGCGCAATGCCAGCCGATGCCGGAGGAGCAGCCGGTGATGAGAATGGTCCGCGCCACGCCGCTCAGTTGCCGCCCTCGAGCAGGCGGCGGGCGATCACCTGCGCCTGGATTTCCGCGGCGCCCTCGAAGATGTTGAGAATGCGGGCATCGCACAGGATGCGGCTGATCGGATATTCGAGCGCGAAGCCGTTGCCGCCGTGGATTTGCAGCGCGTTGTCGGCCGCCGCCCAGGCCACCCGCGCGCCCAGCAGCTTGGCCATGCCGGCCTCAAGGTCGCAGCGGCGGCCGGCGTCCTTCTCGCGCGCCGAAAACAGCGTGAGCTGGCGCGCCGCCATCACCTCGGCGGCAATCAGCGCCAGCTTGTCGGCAATGCGCGGGAAAGCGATGATCGGCTGGCCGAACTGCACCCGGTCGCGGGCATAGCCAAGGCCCTCGTCAAGGGCGCTCTGAGCGACGCCGACGGCGCGCGCCGCCGTCTGGATGCGTGCGGCCTCGAAAGTCTGCATCAATTGCTTGAAGCCCTGGCCCTCGATGCCGCCCAGCAGGTTCTCGGCCTTGACCGCGAAATCCTCGAAGCGGATTTCATATTCCTTCATGCCGCGGTAGCCCAGCACTTCGATCTCGCCGCCGGACATGCCCTCGGCCGGAAACGGATCGTCATCGCTGCCGCGCGGCTTCTCGGCGAGGAACATCGAAAGGCCCTTGTAGCCGGTCTCGTCCGGGTTGGTGCGGGCCAACAGGGTCATCACATCGGCGCGCACCGGGTGGGTGATCCAGGTCTTGTTTCCGGTGATCTTGTAAACGTCACCCTCGCGCACCGCGCGGGTGCGCAGAGAGCCGAGGTCGGAACCGGTATTGGGCTCGGTGAAGACGGCGGTGGGCAACACCTCGCCCGAGGCGATCTTCGGCAGCCATTTCTCCTTCTGCTCGCGGGTGCCGCCGCACAGGATGAGTTCGCTGGCGATCTCGGCGCGGGTGCCGAGCGAGCCCACGGCGATCCAGCCGCGCGACAGCTCTTCCGAGACCACGCACATCGCCTCCTTCGACATGCCCATGCCGCCATAGTCCTCGGGCAGGGTCAGCGCGAACACGCCCAATTCGGCAAGGGCCTTGACGATCTCCATCGGCACATAGGCATTGTCGAGGTGCCATTGGTGGGCGTGGGGCGCCACTTCGGTCTCGACGAAGCGGCGCATGGCGTCGCGCATGCCCGACAAGGTCTCGTCGAGGCCCGGGGAACCGAAATTGCCGTCCGCGAACAGGCTCACCAGCCGGCGGCGCGCCTCCGGCGTGTTGCCGCGCTCGAGCAACACCAGCTCATGAAGCCCACCCATTTCCGACCGGGTGATCCCGAGGGCGGAGAGACGCACGAATTCCCCCTGGTTCATGGGAATGCCGCCGGCCACGTGGTTGAGGTACTCGCCCGCCGCGATCTGGAGTGTCAGACGCTCGGTCTCGCCAAGCTGGCCACCGGCCGCCAGGCGGGCCGCGAAACTGGCCAGCTCGCGCAGGGTTGCCGCATAGGTGGCGAGCCAGGCGAGGCCATGCGCGGCATGCTGGGATTCGTCCAGCAACCGGCTGGAAAGCTTGCCGCCCGGCATCAGCCGCGCCGCCAGCCGACCCTTGGCCTTGACCAGCAACGCCTCCACGGCGGCCGCCGCCTGGTCCAGGTGGGTTTCCAGATTGGCAACACAAGTGTCTGATAACGCTTCGCTTTCGACTGCGGCCATGGTGGCGGATCCCGGTTTCTGTGGCGCAACGCTAGCCGATGCCATGTTGCACCGCAATCAGCCATCCGGCCAGTTCCGCTTAAGGTTTTCCGCTTGCCAAAATTGGGCCGGAATCTTTGGGTCTGTCACCCGGATGGATTTCTCCAGCAGGCAAGACTAAGCTTTTGCACATGACCAATGACCGGCGAACCGGCGCCCTGGCGCTCACCTTCTTGTTTCTGTCGTCAGGCCTCGGCCTTGCCGGAAATGAGCCGCAAGAGATTGGCGTCTATGAGGACTGGGTCGCCTATTCCTTCGAGTCCGGCGACGGCAAGGTCTGTTACGTTTCCTCGACGCCCAAGGCCAGCGAGCCAAAATCCGTGAAGCGCGATCCGGCGTTTTTCCTCGTCACCCACATGCCTGGCCGCAAGCCGCCAGTGAAGGGCGAGGTATCCACCATCATCGGTTATCCATTCAAGGAAGGCCGACCGGTGAAGCTCACCATCGATGCACAGAGCTATGAAATGTTCTCCAAGGGCGACACCGCCTGGGTCGACAATGGCACCGACAAGAAGATCGTCGCCGCCATGAAGGCAGGGGCTTCGCTCAAGGTTCAGGGCACGTCTTGGCGCGGCACGGAGCCGGTTGACAGCTATTCACTCGCCGGAATCTCGGCGGCGCTGGCGGCGATCGACCAGTCCTGCAAGTAGCGGCCTGCTCGCAATTCCGCCGGTTTCTGTGCTATGGCCGATCGCATGACGACGCTGTTGACCGCCCGCGAAGCGCCGCCGCGCTATATCGCCAATGACCCGCGCCCGTCGCTGATCGGCCTCACCCGTCAGGCGCTGGCGGAGGCCATGGGCCGCGTGGGCGTGCCGGAAAAGCAACGCCGCATGCGGGCGGGCCAGGTCTGGCACTGGATTTATCACCGTGGCGTCACCGCCTTTGCCGAGATGACCAATATCGCCGGCGAGTTGCGGCAGCGGCTGGATGAAACCTTCGTCATCGGGCGGCCGGAGATCGTCAGCGAGCAGATCTCGGCCGATGGCACGCGCAAATGGCTGCTGCGGCTTTCGCCGGACGAGCGCGGCGCCCGTCATGAGATCGAAACCGTCTATATCCCGGAAGAAGACCGCGGCACGCTCTGCATCTCCTCGCAGGTGGGCTGCACGCTGACCTGCACATTCTGCCATACCGGCACCCAGAAACTGGTCCGCAACCTCACCGCCGGCGAGATCGCCGCCCAGGTGATGACGGCGCGCGACCGCGTGAAGGACTGGCCGCGCGACATCGAGGCCAATCCCAATCCGCCGCAGGGCGGGCGTTACATCACCAACATCGTGCTGATGGGCATGGGCGAGCCGCTCTATAATTTCGACAATGTGAAGGATGCGATCGACATCATCTCGGACGGCGAGGGGCTTTCCCTGTCGAAGCGGCGCATCACGCTCTCGACGTCCGGCGTGGTGCCGGAAATCCCGCGCGCCGGCGCCGAGATCGGCAGCATGCTGGCGATCTCCCTGCACGCGACGACGGACGAGATCCGCAACCGGCTCGTCCCGCTCAACAAGAAGTATCCCATCGCGGAATTGCTGGCCGCCTGCCGGCAATATCCGGGTCTTTCCAACGCCCGCCGCATCACCTTCGAATATGTGATGCTGAAGGGCGTCAATGACTCGGCGGCTGACGCGAAGCGCCTCGTGCAGCTGCTCAAAGGCATTCCCGCCAAGGTGAACCTCATTCCCTTCAACCCCTGGCCCGGCACGCAATATGAGTGCTCGGACTGGGACACGATCGAGGCCTTTGCCGAGGTGCTGAACCGCGCGGGCTATGCCTCGCCGGTGCGCACCCCGCGCGGGCGTGACATCATGGCGGCCTGCGGCCAGCTGAAAAGCGAAAGCCAGAAGCTGCGGGCCAAGGAGCGCATGGCGCTCGAGGCCGGAGCCTAGCGGCCAGTTGCGGGTCAAAGCCCCGGCGTGATAGGTGGCGGCCCAGTTTGCCAATGGGGCCTGACGCCATGCCGAAGCAGAAAGTGAAGAAAGTCGTCCTCGCCTATTCCGGGGGGCTCGACACCTCGATCATCCTCAAATGGCTGCAGACCGAATATGGCGCGGAGGTCGTCACGTTCACGGCCGATCTTGGCCAGGGAGGCGAGCTCGAGCCGGCCCGCAAGAAGGCCGAGATGCTGGGCATCAAGGAAATCTACATCGAGGATCTGCGGGAGGAATTCATCCGCGATTTCGTCTTCCCGATGTTCCGCGCCAATGCCGTCTATGAAGGCGTCTATCTGCTCGGCACCTCGATTGCCCGGCCGTTGATCGCCAAGCGCCTGATCGAGATCGCCGCCGATACCGGCGCCGACGCGATCGCCCATGGCGCCACCGGCAAGGGCAATGACCAGGTGCGCTTCGAGCTTACCGCCTATGCGCTGAACCCGGATATCAAGGTGATCGCGCCATGGCGCGAATGGACCTTCAAGAGCCGCACTGACTTGATCGAATTCGCCGAGACGCATCAGATTCCGGTGGCCAAGGACAAGCGCGGCGAGGCGCCGTTCTCGGTTGACGCCAATCTTCTGCATTCGTCTTCCGAGGGCAAGGTGCTGGAAGACCCCTGGCAGGAGCCGCCGCCCTATGTCTATCAGCGCACCATCGCGCCGGAGGAGGCGCCGGACAAGGCGACCTATATCGAGATCGAATTCCTGAAAGGCGATCCCGTCGCCATTGACGGCAAGCGCATGCCGCCGGCCGTGCTGTTCACCGAACTGAACCGCCTGGGCCATGACAATGGCATCGGGCGTCTGGACCTCGTCGAAAACCGTTTCGTCGGCATGAAGTCGCGCGGCGTTTATGAAACCCCGGGCGGCACCATTCTTTCGGTGGCCCACCGCGCCATCGAATCGCTGACGCTTGACCGCGAGGCCGCGCATCTGAAGGACAGTTTCATCACCAAATATGCCGAGCTCGTCTATTACGGCTTCTGGTTCTCGCCGGAGCGCGAGATGCTGCAGGCGATGATCGACAGGAGCCAGGAGCATGTCGAAGGTACGGTGCGGCTCAAGCTCTACAAGGGCAATGTCATCGTGGCGGGCCGCAAGTCGCCGAAGTCGCTCTACAAGGACGCGCTCGTCACGTTCGAGGATGACCGCGGCGCCTATGACCAGAAGGATGCGGCCGGCTTCATCCGCCTCAATGCGCTGCGGCTGCGCACGCTGGCGGCGCGCAAGCGCAACGGCTGAGCGGGAGAAAAGCCATGACGATCGCGGTTTTCGGCAGCATCAACATGGATGTGACGGCCTATATGCGCCGTCTGCCGAAGCCCGGCGAAACCCTGCATGGCCACGAATACAAGCTGGGTCTCGGCGGCAAGGGCGCCAACCAGGCGGTGGCGGCGCGCAAGCTGGGCAGCGAGGTCGCCTTCATCTGCCGGCTCGGCAATGACGATTTCGCGAAGCCGGCGGAGCGTGAGCTTGCTCTGCATGGCGTCGATCTGGCTCTGGTCCGGCATGACCAGGCGGGAGCCACCGGCATCGCCATCATCAATGTGGGCGAGGGTGGCGAGAACTATATTTCCTTGATCGGCGGCAGCAATCTGCGCGTCGATGCAAGCGATGTGGCGCGGGCCCGCCCGGCGCTGGAGAAGGCCAGGGTGCTTCTGTTGCAATTGGAAGTGCCGCTGGCCGCCTCGCTGGGTGCTGCCGCCATCGTCAGAAGTCATGGCGGGACCGTGATCCTCGACCCGGCGCCAGCACCCGAGGGCGGCCTTGCGGCGGAGGTGCTGCAAGCCGTTGATATCATAACGCCCAACGAGACCGAGGCGGGGCTGATGCTCGGCTGGCAGCCGGAAACCCTGGAGCAGGGCTTGCAGGCGGCGCGCGAACTCCGCGCCCGCGGGGTGGCCGTGGCCGTGGTGAAGCTCGGCGCCAAGGGGCTGGCTGTGGCGGGCCCGGGACTCGAGACGATGATCCCGGCCTTCAAGGTGACAGCGATCGACACCGTGGCGGCCGGTGATTGCTTCAACGGTGGACTCGCCCATGCGCTGGAACAGGGTCAGGCTCTCGAACAGGCGCTGCGCTATGCCGCCGCCTGCGGCGCGCTCTCGACCACGAAGAAGGGAGCCTCCGCGGCGGCGCCCACCAGGGCTGACGTCGAGGCGTTTCTGGCGGCGCTGTGAACGCGCGTCACACCACCTGGATCTTGGCCGGGTCCCAGTCCTTCGGCTGTGGATATTGTGGGTTCATCTCTTCCAGCGTTTCGCGCACGATGCGCGATACGACGGCATTTCGCACCCAGTTGCGGTCAGCCGGAATGACATGCCAGGGCGCATGGCTGGTGGAGCACCGCGTGAGCGCGATTTCATAGGCCTTCATGTAGCTGGTCCACAGCTTGCGGTCCTCGAGGTCGCCCAGGCTGAACTTCCAGCGCTTATCCGGCTGGGCGATGCGTTCCCTGAGGCGTTCGGCCTGTTCCCGCTTCGAAATGTTGAGCATGAACTTCAGGATGCGGGTGCCGTTGCCGGAAAGCTGTTTCTCGAAGGCGTTGATCTCGTCATAGCGGCGGGCCACGGCCTCCGGGCTGGCCAAGCCCTTCACTTTCACCACCAGCACGTCTTCGTAGTGCGAGCGGTTGAAGATGCCGATGAACCCCCGCGGTGGGCAGGCCTTGTGAATGCGCCAGAGATAGTCCTGCGCCAGCTCCTCGGCACTCGGCGCCTTGAAGGCAGTGATGCGAACCCCGATCGGGCCGCAGGTGTTGAAGACGGCGCGCACCGTGCCGTCCTTGCCGGAACAGTCGATGCCCTGCAGAACCACCAGAAGCGCCCGCTTGCCCTCGGCATAGAGCCGGTCCTGCAGCGCGTCGATGGCAGCGGCGTCCTGCGCCGTCAGTACTTTCGCCTCTTCCTTGTCGACAAAGACACCGCCGCCCGCCGGATCGCAATCGGCGAGTCTGAACGGGCTTCCGGGCCGCACCATGAATTGATCAGCGAAGTGTTTCGGTTTCCGTTTCATGTTCCGCCCCCTGGCTTTGTAGAGTCACAATCCTGTCATGGTGGCTTGGAAAAGGCCAGCCTCGACGCCCCTTGAAGCGCGCTCCCGGCTGGCCTATCCCTTCCCGGCAAACTGAATCTCCGATCAGGATTTCCGTCATCGTGACCCCATCGAACAAGGCCCAGATGGCCGCCGCCGCCTACCGGCTTCCCGCCATGGACATGGATTTCCTGCTGGGTGACACCACCCGTGGCTTGCGGTTTCAGCTCGAATACCAGAAGGCAGAGGAACATCTGCGCAAATGGGGTGTCGCCACCACGGTCATCGTGTTCGGCTCGGCGCGGGTCAAGGAGGATGACGCCCACGGCTGGTACAACGCCGCGCGTGAGTTTGCCCGCATCGTATCCGAAGACGGCGGCGCCAAGCTCAGGAACCACGAGCCGCGGCAGAACGTGATCGCCACCGGCGGTGGCCCCGGCATCATGGAGGCTGCCAACCGCGGCGCCCATGACGTCGACGCGCCGTCGATCGGTTTCAACATCACGCTGCCGATGGAGCAGGAGCCCAACGCCTATTCGACGCCGGATCTCACCTTCCGGTTCCACTACTTCGCGATGCGAAAGATGCATTTCGCGATCCGCGCCGCGGCGCTCGTCGTGTTTCCGGGTGGTTTTGGCACCATGGACGAGCTGTTCGAGATCCTTACCCTGCGCCAGACCGGCAAGATGGACGCCGCCCTTCCCGTGGTACTTTACGATTCGAAGTTCTGGAGGAAGCTGATCGACTTCCAGCAATTCGTTGACACCGGCATGATCCACCAGAACGACCTCGATCTGTTCGGTTATGCCGATACCCCGCGCGAGGCCTGGCAGCAGCTCGTGGACCGCGGCCTCAAGCTGCCAGAGGCAGGAAAATGATCCGGCTCACTTTTCATGGCGCGGCCCGCACGGTGACGGGTTCCTGCTATCTGCTCGACACCGGCAATGCCCGTGTCCTCATCGACTGCGGCATGTTCCAGGGCTCGAAGACCGAGCGCGAACTCAACTACCGCGCCTTTCCCTTCGAGCCGTCGCGGCTCACCGCCGTGCTGCTGACCCATGCCCATATCGACCATGCCGGGTTGCTGCCGAAGCTGGTGAAGCATGGCTATGGCGGCCGCATTCACTGCACCGCGGCCACCGCCGATCTGTGTGCCATCATGCTTCCGGATTCCGGTGGCATCCAGGAAATGGAAGTGAAGCAGCTGAACCAGCGCCGCATGAAGCGCGGCGAGGCGGAGGTGGAGCCGATCTACTCTTTCGACGACGCCATGGCCTCGCTTTCGCAGTTCGAGGGTCATGACTACGAAACCTGGATCGAGCCCGCGCCCGGCTTCCGCGCAAGATTCTGGAACGCCGGCCATCTCCTGGGCAGCGCATCGATCGAAGTGGAAGTCAGCCAGCCCGGCGGCAAACCCCTGCGCATTCTGTTCTCGGGCGACATCGGCCCCGACAACAAGATGCTGCAGACTGACCCGGAAGAGACGGTCAATTTCGACGACCTGGTCTGCGAATCGACTTATGGCGGGCGCGCCCGCTTCGAGCGCAGCGAGCAGGGAAGCCATCCTTCAGCGTCCCTGCGGACATCCCT
>DAISVW010000070.1:0-9636 GCA_036826695.1 Aestuariivirga sp. | reverse complement strand
GATGCAGGTATCGGCCGTTTCCGGCGTGCAGACGTCGAGGCCGGTGTAGGTCTCGTAGGACGCCGACTCCTTAAAATAAATCATGTCACGCAGCGCGTTCATGGTCTTGTAGCCCATCTCGAAAGGACGCTGACCGACCTGGCCCAGCGACAGGCCTTCCTTCATCTGCTCGATCTGTACCGGCAGCGTATCGGCCACTACGAGGGCAAGCGCCTTCGAGGCGATCTTGTCCTTGTACTTGCCCACCGCGGCACGGTTGGCGTCCGGGATGAACTGCGGGAAGCCGCCGGTCGGCACGAAGGCGTCGAGGTTCGGGTTCGCCGCCATGAAGTCCTCGAACTGCTGCACCGACTTCGGGAAATCGTCGTCGGTGTAGAGGGGGCAGCCCTCGGCTTCCGTCCAGCCGCCCTGGCCGGCCAGCCGGTCGCCCGGTGAGGCGGCCGACTTGGCGCCGGAGAGTTCGTCACGGATGCCCTGCATGCGCTCGTTGTGGTTGGCCGCCGCCGCGCCGCCCGACTGGATGCAGACCGTACCGCCGTTCGGCTTGATGGTCTTGATCAGCTTGGCGAGGTTGGTGCCGATCTCATAGTTGTGCGTGCCGATATAGGCGACGCGAAGATCCTTGTTCTCGGGCAGCAGGTCCGAGTCCCAGGTGAGAACCGGAATGCCCGCTTCCTTCGCTGCCTGCAGCGCCACGACCATGGCGGCCGCGTTGGAGGGCGAAACGGCGATGCCGTCCACCTTCTTGGCAACCAGATCCTGCACGATGGCGACCTGCTCGTCGCCGCCGCCGTGCTCGCCGGGGCCGATATACATGCACTCGAAAGCGCCGTTCGATTCGGCTTCCGCCTTCTTGCAGCCGTCACGCGCCTGGTCGAAGAACGGGTTGTTCATGTTCTTCGGCACGAGGGCGAAGACGTATTTGGCTTGGGCGGCCGAAACCGCCATGGTCATGGCTCCGAGCGCCACGGCCGCCGTCACAAGAAACTTCTTCATTGCTCTGTTCCTCCACTTGCTTGCTTCACTGTTTCTTTTCCCGCAGTGAAACCGGGGTCCTAGCGGTGCTTTCCGGGCAGGATTCTTTCCAGCGTGGAGGCAATCAGCGATTTGCCGCCGCTCTGCATGCCCAGAAGCACCGCGAGAATGATGAAGGCGCCGACGAAAGCGCCCTGCCAATTGGAATCGATACCGGCCATCAGCAGCGCGTTGCGGATGACCTCGAGCAAGGCCGACCCGACGATCGCGCCGAAGGCGGTGCCGGCCCCGCCCATCAGATTGGCGCCGCCGATCACCGTGGCGGCGATCACCCGGAGTTCATAACCCTGGCCCATGGCATTGATAGCCGAGCCGTTATAGCCGAGCAGCAGGATCGCGGCCACGGTGGCGGTGAAGGCCGAAAACACATAGGCCTGGAACTTGATCCGATCCACGGGAACGCCAGTGAGGCGCGCCGCGCTCTCATTACCGCCGATGGCGAACAGATGCCGCCCCCAGGCCGTGAAGTTGAAGAGGAGACCCACCCACAGGGCCATCACAATCATGATCCAGAAATGCGAGGAAAGCGGCGGAAACCAGTCCGGAATCCAATCGCCTTCGGTCTGCATCGGCCACCTGAACTGGCCGATGGCCTTGACGATCGGCGCGTCCGGCCCGAACTTGTAGAGCATCTGGTTTCCAGAAAACACCACGGCCAGCGAGCGGGCGATCGACAGCATGCCGAGTGTCACCACGAAGGACGGCATGTTGACATAGGCGATGAAGAAGCCGTTCACCGCCCCGCAGGCCAGGCCCGTGAGCAGCCCCATCGCGAAGGCCACATACCAAGGGTATTCCCAGGTCAGGAACAGCCCGGTCACGATGGTCACGACACCCATGATCGAGCCCACCGAAAGGTCGATGCCGCCGGTGATGATCACCACCGTCATGCCCAGCGCCATGATGCCGAAGGGCGCGAAGTTGCGGGTGATGTTGGAGGCGTTGGTGACCGTGCCGAAGCTAGGTTCGATCGAGGCCATGAACACCACGAGAATGGCGAGCGCCACCGTCACCCAGAAGGCCTGGCTCGCGAGCACGCGCTGGACCAGCGTCTGTTCCTTGATCGACACCACGTCGGCAATCGCGGCGTGGCTGGATTCGGCGGCTGGTGCTTTGTCAGGCGGCACGGATCGCTCCCGTGATCAGGCCGGTGATTTCCTCCGGCGATGTGCGCTCGGTGACCTTGTCAGCCACCTTGGTGCCGCGGCGCAGCACGATGATGCGGTCGCAGACCGCGAAGACGTCGGGCATGCGGTGGCTGATCAGCATGACCGATACGCCTTGCGCCTTCATGCGGCGGATCAGTTCGAGAACCTCCGCCACCTGGCGCACCGAAATGGCTGCCGTTGGCTCATCCATCAGCACCAGCTGGGCTTTCGAATGCCGTGTGCGGGCGATGGCCACCGCCTGGCGCTGCCCGCCCGACATTTTCCGCACCAGGTCGCGCGGCCGCGTTTCCGATTTCAGTTCGGCGAACAGTTCGCCGGCGCGGTCGATCATCGCCTGTTTGTCGAGTACGCGGAATGGCCCGACCCATTTGGTGATTTCCCGGCCGAGGAACACATTCTGCGCGGCGGTAAGATTGTCGGCGATCGCCAGGTCCTGGTAGACGACCTCGATGCCCTTGGCGCGGGCCTCGATCGGCTTGTGAAAGTGGCAGACCTCGCCGTTGACCGACACTTCGCCCTCGGTCGGCGGAAAATTGCCGGCGATCAGCTTGACCATGGTCGATTTGCCGGCCCCGTTGTCACCCATCAGGCCGACGACCTCGCCGGGTTCAATCGAGAAGCTCACATCGCTCAAGGCCCGGATCGCTCCGAAACTCTTGGAAACGTTACGCACTTCCAGCAGGGGCACGGCCACTCCCTCCCATAACGCCTGGGCTCTTGTGGCCCATTCCTGACGGCTATTTGACCCAAGCCTTCGGCAATTGCAACAAGATTTTCCTATATCACGATCTTGCACAGGTTGTTGCACGAAACGGCCACTGGCAACCGGACTTGAGGTTGCCTCGTCCGCCAATGCTAAGCTTAGACTATTTGCGGCGCTTGGCTACATCCTCCGCCATCGAGCACAGGATCTCGAACATCATGACGACCCCGGCATAGGCGGTGACGCCCGAGGGATCGAAGGGTGGCGAGACTTCCACCACATCGGCGCCCACGATGTTGAGGCCGCGCAGCTCCCGCAGCATCTGCTGGGCCTGGAAGGTGGTGAAGCCGCCGATTTCCGGCGTGCCGGTGCCCGGCGCATAGACGGGATCCAGCATGTCGATGTCGAAGCTCACATGCACGGGGCCGTCGCCGACGATGCGGCGGGCCTCCGCCATGACGGTCTTGGGGCCTTTTTCCATGGCTTCCTCGATGCGCACCAGGCGGACCCCCATCTTTTCGCCCCACTCGAAATCATCGAGGTCATACATCGAGCCGCGCAGGCCGATCTGGATGGTGCGCTTCGGGTCCAGCACCCCTTCCTCGATGGCGCGGCGGAAAGGCGTGCCATGGGTATATTTGAAGCCGCCGAAATAGCCGTCATAGAGGTCGGTGTGGGCGTCGAAGTGAATCATCCCCACCGGCGCCCTGGCGCCCAGCGCGCGCAGCACCGGGAGCGAGCACAGATGATCGCCGCCCGCCACCAGCGGACGGATGCCCTTCGCTGTCAGCGCCTTGAAATAGGTTTCAACCCGCTTCAGCGCGTCATCGACATTGGCCGGGTTCACCGGGCAGTCGCCCATGTCGGCGATGTTGGCCAGCTCATAGGGCACGATGTGCATGGTCTGGTGCATGGCCCGCACCATCGAGGACATGTCGCGCATCTGGCGCGGCGCATGGCGTGGGCCTGGCCGGTTGGTGGTGCCGCCGTCCCACGGGATGCCGACGATTCCAATGTCGAGGCCCTTGGCCTCATCAAGCGGCACATGCGGCAGCCGCATGAAGGTGGCGATGCCGCCGAAACGCGGGGTGACGAGCCCGGAAACAGGCTTGTTGAAGGGAGCCATGATCTGCCTCGGTTGTTGATCCGTGTATCTTTCGCATGATGGAACGGCAGCGCCTTGTTGCGCAAGGGGCAGCGCCGCGTCTATCTAGGGCCATGATCAGGGAATTCGACATTGCCGTCATTGGCGCGGGCATCGCGGGGGCATCGGTTGCGGCCCATCTTGCCGCCAGCCACCGCACCGTGATCTGCGAGATGGAGGAGCGGCCGGGCTACCACACCACCGGGCGCTCGGCCGCCATGTATGAGCCCAATTACGGGCCGCCGCCGATCCTGGCCCTGACGCGGGCATCGCGCGTCCATTTCGATGAGGCGGGGCTGCTCACCCCGCGCGAGACCATCTTCTTCATGCCGGAGCACCAGCAACAGGCCTTCGACCGGCTGATGAGGGTGCAACAGGGGATGAGCGAAATCTCTCCGGCCACGGCCGCCGGGAAGTTTCCCTTTCTGCGCGAGGGTTACGCAAAGCGCGCTGTGCTCGACCCCGGCACCGCCGACATCGATGTCGACCGCCTGCACCAGGCCTATCTGCGGCTGTTCCGCGGCCGCGGCGGCGAGCTTCTGTGTGACCATCCGGTCATCGCGCTGGAGCCGGGCGACAGCTGGACCATCCGTACACGGACGGAAGAGCTTCGCGCGCGGATCGTCGTCAACGCGGCCGGCGCCTGGGGCGACAAGGTGGCGGAGATGGCGGGTTGCAATGCGATCGGGCTGCAGCCCAAGCGCCGCTCCATCGCCGTTCTGCCGGGTCCGGAGGAAACCAATGTAATGGCCTGGCCCATGGTGGGCGATGTCGGCGAGACCTGGTATTGCAAGCCGCAATCGGGCAAGCTTCTCGTCTCTCCCGCCGACGCGACGCCGGTTGACCCGCATGACGCCTACGCCGATGACCTGACGCTTGCCGAAGGCATCGCGCGCTTCGAGGAGGCCAGCACGCTGGAGGTTTCCCGCGTCGAGCGCAGCTGGGGCGGGCTTCGCTCCTTCGCCCCGGACGGCAACCCGGTGGTGGGCTATGATGCTTCAGCCGACGGTTTCTTCTGGCTGATCGGGCAGGGCGGCTATGGCATCCAGTCCTCGCCGGCCCTGTCGCGGCTTGCCGCCGCGATGGTGCGGGGCGAGGCGCCGCCCGCCGACATCCTCGACCAGGGCCTGCTTCTCGAAGATATCTCACCCGGCCGTTTCAACCGGGCGGCCTCTTGATTGCAGGCCCGTTAACCATCGCCTGCTAGCGTTTCGCCCATGCCGGATTTCGCAACCAGCTTCGCGTCCGATGCCGCCGCCGTCGCCCAGGTCTGGCTTGCCAGCCTGCGGGCGGAACGGCGCATGGCGCCGAAAACGATCGAAGCCTATGCGCGGGATTTGGCGCAGTTCGCGCAGTTCATGGCCGAACATCTGGGCGAAGCGCCGGGGACTGAGGCGCTGGCCAGCCTCGAAGCCGCCGATTTTCGCGCTTTCCTGGCCAGCCGCCGCCGGGAGGATGCGTCGAGCCGCACGCTCGCCCGCCAGCTTTCCAGCCTGCGCTCCTTCTACCGCTTCGCCGAGAAGACTCACCGTTTCCGCAACCCGGCGCTTAGCGCCATCCGCTCGCCGAAGCTGCCGCATGCGGTGCCCAAGCCGCTGACGCCGGAGAAAGCGGCAAGCCTTGTCCGTTCAGACTCATTTTCCACAGCCGAAGCGCCGCGCTGGGAAGAGGCGCGCGACCAGGCGGTGCTCACCTTGCTCTATGCCTGCGGCCTGCGCATTTCCGAGGCCCTGTCGCTGACGCCCGCCGCGGCGGAGGCCGCCACACTGGTCATCACCGGCAAGGGTAACAAGACGCGGCGCGTGCCATTGCTGCCCGCCGCCCGCCAGGCGATCGCCGCCTATCGCGCCGCCTGCCCCTTCACATTGAAGGTTGATGAACCGATGTTCCGCGGCGCCAGGGGCGGGCCGCTCAATCCGCGGCTGATCCAGTTGCAGGTGGCCAGGCTGCGCGGCGCGCTGGGCCTGCCCGAGACGGCAACGCCGCATGCGCTGCGTCACTCCTTCGCCAGCCATCTGCTGGCCAATGGCGCCGATCTCCGCGTCATTCAGGAGTTGCTCGGCCATGCCAGCCTCTCCACCACTCAGGTCTATACCGAAGTGAACCGCGCCCAGCTTCTGGCGCAATACCGCAAAGCCCATCCTGGCGGTTGAAACCAGCAAGGTGGCCGGGGTAGAGATCAAATCATGCCAGCCATCAGGACCGTCGCCTCCGATGAGGCCCTTCCCCGGCGCGCCGCCGGCTGCGGGATCGGCGGCGGTGTGGCGGGCGTGACCACGGCGCTGGAACTCGCCGAGCGCGGCATCGACGTTGTGCTTCTGGAAAAGGGCGAAATCGCCGCCGAGCAATCGAGCCGCAACTGGGGCTGGTGCCGCCAGATGGGCCGGGACCCGCGCGAGATACCGCTGATCCAGATCTCACTCAGGCTGTGGGACGGCATGAATGCAAGGGTCGGGGGCGAGACCGGCTTCACGCGCTGCGGCATCATTTATCTCAGCGAGACCGAGGCGGAACTCGCCGCCAAGAACGCCTGGTATGAGAACAACGCAAGGCCCGCTGGCCTATCCACCCGCATGGTGGGCGCCGATGAGGCCAATGCCCTGCAGCCGGGCTGTACGAGGCCCTGGAAGGGCGCGCTCTATACGCCCGACGACGGGCGCGCCGAACCCTTCGTGGCGGTGCCGCTGATGGCCGAAGCCTTGCGCCGCAAGGGCGGCAAGCTGTTCACCCGCTGCGCCGTGCGCGGGCTTGAAACCAAAGGTGGCCGCGTGACCGGCGTGGTAACCGAGAAGGGTGCCATCGCCTGCGACAGCGTGGTGCTGGCCGGCGGCGCCTGGTCACGCCGCTTCTGCCACAATATGGGAATCGAACTGCCGCAGCTCACCGTGGTGAACTCGGTGATGCGCACCGCGCCCATCGACACCGGCCTCAGCCGCAGCTGCTCGGGTGGCGGCTTCACCTTCAGGAAGCGCCGCGACGGCGGATACACAGTCACCCATCAGCATTATTCGGTCGCTGACATCGTGCCCGATTCCTTCCGGCTGCTGGGCGCGTTCCTGCCCGCGCTCCGGCTTGACTGGCAGGGCCTGCGCCTGAGGCTCGGCAAGCGCTTTGTCGATGAAGCGAGGCTCAGGCGGCGGTGGGCGCTCGATGAGAGATCGCCGTTCGAGGAGGTGCGCATTCTCGATCCCGCGCCGGTCAATGATATCCTCGACGAGGCGGCGCAGCGTCTCAAGGAGTATTACCCGGCATTCGCGCCGATGCAGGTGGCCGAGCGCTGGGCTGGCTGTATCGATGCGGTGCCGGACGCGGTCCCGGTGATCTCCGGTGTCGATGCGCTTCCGGGCTTCCATCTCTGCACGGGTTTCTCCGGGCATGGTTTCGGCCTTGGCCCTGGCGCTGGAAAGCTGATGGCCGAGATCGTCACCGGCGAGCGCCCCTGTGTTGATCCTTCGCCGTTCCGCTATGCGCGGTTCTTCGATGGCAGCAATCCGCGCCCGACCACCGGCTTGTAATCAGGAATGAATGGCGCGGCCGGCAACCGCCAGCGCTGCTTCCTTCACCGCTTCCGAAAGTGTCGGATGCGCGTGGCAGGTGCGCGCCAGGTCTTCCGCCGAGCCGCCGAACTCCATCAGCACGGCGGCCTCGTGGATGAGTTCGCCGGCATTGGGACCGACGATGTGCACGCCCAGCACGCGGTCTGTCTTGGCGTCGGCCAGAACCTTGACGAAGCCATCGGTGGTCTGGTTCGCTTTGGCGCGGCCATTGGCGAGGAACAGGAACTTGCCCGCCTTGTAGTCCACGCCCTCGGCCTTGAGTTCTTCCTCGGTCTTGCCGACCGCGGCCACTTCCGGCGCGGTGTAGACGACGCCGGGAATGACGCCGTAGTTCACATGCCCCGCCTGGCCCGCCAGAATCTCCGCCATGGCCACGCCTTCATCCTCCGCCTTGTGGGCGAGCATCGGGCCCTTGATGACATCGCCGATGGCATAGATGCCGGGAGCGCTGGTGGCATAGTGATGATCGACCTCGATGCGGCCGCGGTTGTCCAGCCTGACGCCCGCGGCCTCCAGCCCGAGGCCTTCGGTGTAAGGCACGCGGCCCACCGCGACGAGAACGACATCGGCCTCGAGCGCTTCGGCGGCTCCGCCGGCCGCGGGCTCGACGCTGAGTGTCACCTTGTCATTGGCCACCGTGGCGCCCATCACTTTCGAGGACAGACGGAAGCTGAAGCCCTGCTTCTGCAAAAGGCGCTGGAAAGCCTTGGCGACCTCGAGGTCCATGCCCGGCAGGATGCGGTCGAGATATTCGATGACGGTAACCTTCGCGCCGAGCCGCGCATAGACGGATCCCAGCTCAAGCCCGATGACGCCCGCTCCGATCACCGCGAGATGGCCGGGCACCTCGGCAAGCGTCAGCGCGCCGGTCGAAGACACAATGCGCCGCTCGTCAACGGCGATGCCCTTAAGTTTGGCGGACTCGGAACCGGTGGCGATCACGATGTGCTTCGCGTCCAGCGTCTCGCCGCCCACCGTCACCTTGCCGGGCGCCGCGATCGCGCCCGTGCCCTGATAGACGGTGATCTTGTTCTTCTTGAACAGGAAGTCGATGCCCTTGGTATTGCCGTCAATGGCTTCCTGCTTGAAGGCCATCATGCGCGGGAAATCGAGTGTGGTCTCAGCCTTGATGCCCATCCTGGCGAAGGCGTGTTTCGATTCGGCGTAGAGTTCGGAGGCGTGCAGCAGCGCCTTGGACGGAATGCAGCCGACATTGAGGCAGGTGCCGCCGTGGCTTGCGCGCTTTTCGACGACCGCCACTTTCATCCCAAGCTGGGCGGCGCGGATCGCGCAGACATAGCCGCCGGGTCCGGTGCCGATGATGACGAGATCAAATGCAGCCATGATGGCCTCCCTCTTCGGTCTAGCAGCGGCCGCCCGCCACCGGAACGATGGCGCCGGTGACATAGGAAGATTGTTCCGAGCACAGCCAGAGGATGACGTCCGCCACTTCCTCCGCCTTGCCTTCGCGCTTCATCGGGATCTGGTCGCGCATCATCTGCACGCGGCCCTTGATGCCTGAACTGTCGTGAATCTCGGTATCGATGATGCCGGGCCGCACGGCGTTGACCCTGATGCCCTCCGCCGCAACCTCGCGGCCAAGACCGATGGTCAGCGTATCGATGGCCCCCTTGCTGGCGGCATATTCGATGCCGAGCGCCGGGGCGCCCAGCACGGCCGCCGCCGAGGACTGGTTGACGATGACGCCGCCCGCGCCACCGTGCTTGAGCGACATCCGCTTCACCGCTTCACGCGCGCACAGGAAGGAGCCGAGGATGTTGATGTCGAACAGCCGCTTCATCCGTTCGGCGCTCATTTCATCAAGGCGGTTCTGGCGGTCCATGATGCCGGCATTGTTGATCAGCGCCTTCAGCGGCCCGAGCTTGTCCGCCGCCGCGAACAGCGCCAGCACCTCGGCCTCGTTGGCGACATCGCCCCTGACGGCGATGGCGCTGCCGCCCGACGCGGCGATATCGGCCACCACCTGGCGCGCCGCCGCGTCGTTCGACGCGTAGTTGCCGCCCACGG
>DAISVW010000069.1:0-9732 GCA_036826695.1 Aestuariivirga sp. | reverse complement strand
GATCGCCGCCGCATCGCAATCGAGCGCGGCCGCCACCTTGCGGGTAAAGCTTGTAAACTCGAGCGCCTTCAGGAAACCGACAAGCTGCGAGGCCTTGGGGGCAGCCACTGCGAAGCCCGCCGCGTCATGCTTAACCGGCACTCGGTCGTCGAGGGTGACGAGTTTCATCGAAATTCGCGCCTGATCAGCGAAGGCGATCAGATTCTCGCGGCGTTTCTGCTGCTTGATCTCCGGCGCATGGGCCAGCAAGGTTTCGAGATCGCCATATTCGCCGATGAGCTGGGCCGCCGTCTTGACGCCGATCCCCGGAACGCCCGGCACATTGTCGACCGAATCGCCGGCCAGCGCCTGCACATCCACCACCTTGGCGGGCGGCACACCGAATTTCTCAAGGACCTCGGCCTCGCCCACCTCGCGATCCTTCATGGTGTCGTAGAGCGCCACGCCGGGACGGATCAGCTGCATCAGGTCCTTGTCGGAAGACACGATGCGGCAGGTGGCGCCCACCTCGACCGCCTGTCGCGCATAGGTGGCGATCAGATCGTCAGCTTCGTAATTCGGTTGTTCGACACAGGCCACGTTGAAGGCGCGGGTGGCCTGGCGGATCAGCCCGAACTGCGGCCTGAGATCGGCCGGCGGTTCCGGGCGGTGCGCCTTGTAGTCAGGATAGATGTCATTGCGGAAGGATTTCGAGGAATGATCGAAGATCACAGCCAGATGCGTGGGCTTGTGCCCGGCATTGGTTTCCTTGAGCAGCTTCCACAGCATGTTGCAGAAGCCCTGCACCGCGCCCACCGGCAGGCCGTCCGACTTGCGGGTAAGCGGCGGGAGCGCATGATAGGCGCGGAAGATATAGCCGGAACCATCGATGAGATAGAGATGGTCGCCGGACTTGAGATCATGAGAGCGTGACATGCCACGCACTATGCCACCGCGGGCTGGCCGAAGCCAGAGATCAGCCTTTCATCTTGTCGATCACGGTGACGCCAACGCCAGAGTAACCATCCATGGCCGCCAGCGCCGCACCGGCCTGTGACAGGGGAATGCGCCTGGTAATCATGCGGGCGGGATCAAGCCGTCCGGCGGCGATCATGCCGAGCAGGGCGGGGAAACGGCTGGCAGCGATGCCGCGGCTGCCGAGAATGGCGATCTGCCTCGCATAGACGGTCTCGAGCAGCGGGACCGGCGGTGTGGCGTGCCGGCCCAGCGGCTGGCCGATCTGCACATGGCGGCCGAGCTTGCGGAGCGAGCGCAACGAATTGTGGATGGTCTCAGTGATGCCCAGCCCGTCGATCGAGACATGCGCGCCACCTCCGGTGAGGTCCCGCACCGCCAGTGCTGCGTCGCCCACGGCCGCGGCATTCAGCGTGGCCGTGGCGCCGAGGCTTTTCGCCATGGCCAGCGCCTCATCATTGATGTCGATGGCGAGGACCTGCGCGCCCATCGCCGCGCCGATCATCACCGCCGAGAGTCCGACGCCGCCGCAGCCATGGATGGCGAGCCACTCGCCGGGCTGAAGCGCCGCGCGGTCCACAAGGCCGCGGAAAGCAGTGGTGAGGCGGCAGCCCATGGCAGCTGCCTCGGCAAAGCCAAGGGTGTCCGGCAGCCGGACCAGGTTGAAATCGGCGCGCGGCACGGCGAGCTGTTCGGCAAAGGCACCCCAGCCCGAGAAGCCCACGACATACTGGTGATTGCAGACGGTGGGCTCACCGCCACGGCAGTCCGGGCACTCGCCACAGGCCAGGATAAAGGGCGCGGTCACCCGGTCGCCCACCTTGAATCGGCGGCATTCGCGGCCCGCCGCGATAACCGTGCCCGCGAATTCATGACCCGGCACATGCGGCAGCGCCACATCGGGGTCGGCTCCGCTCCAGCCGTGATGGTCAGAGCGGCAGACGCCGCAGGCCGCGATCTTCAGCACCACGCCATCAGCCGGACAATCGGGATCAGGCACGTCACGGATGTGCAGAGGCCCCCGGTAAGCTTCAAATACTGCGGCTTTCATGAGTGGAACCTCCCGGGCGCGCTGATAACGCAAAACCGGATGCCGTGAAATCGCTTTTGCGCTGGTTCGGCGTCCGGGTATGTTGCTGGCGGAGGCTTTCTTTCATGTCAGACGGCGTGCTGATCGGCATCGATGCCGGTACCTCGGTCATCAAATCCGTGGTCTTCACCACGCGGGGGGAACAGATCGCGGTGGCCGCCGCCCCCAATCGCTATGAAACCTCCGCCGATGGCGGGGCGGAGCAGGACATGGCCCGCACCTGGGCCGAAGCGGCGGCTACGCTGAAAGAACTCAGCAACAAGGTTCCGAGGCTGGCGGACCGGCTGATTGCCATTTCGGTGACCGGCCAGGGCGATGGCATGTGGCTGATCGACAAAGCGGGGGAACCGGTCGCGCCCGCCTGGCTGTGGCTGGATGCCCGCGCCGCGCCGATCGCCGAGGCGTTTACCCAAAGCCCCGCTTACGCCGCGCATTATGAGCGCACCGGCACCGGCGTGAATGCCTGCCAGATGAGCATGCAGCTCGTCTGGATGAGCCGCAACCGGCCCGATGTGCTGGCCCGCGCCACCACCGCCTTCCACTGCAAGGACTGGCTCTACTACAGGCTCACCGGCGACCGGCGCACCGACCCGTCCGAAGCCAATTTCACTTTTGGGGAATATGCCACCCGCAGCTATGCACCCGAATTGCTGAACGTCCTTGGCGCGCCACAGGCGAAGGCGCTGCTGCCCGAAATGGTGGAGGGCACCGAAACAGCAGGCCGCCTGACGCCACAAGCCGCGGCGCTGACCGGCCTCAAACCCGGGACACCGGTGACGCTCGGCTACGTCGACGTGCTGTGCACCGGGCTGGGTGGCGGGCTTTACGACCCGAAAGGCGAAACCGGCTGCACCATCGCCGGCTCCACCGGGATGCACATGAAGATCGCGCCTTCAGCGAAACATGTGAAGCTCAATGCCGAACGTTCGGGCTACACCATGTGCTTTCCGGTGCCCGGCATGTATGCGCAGATGCAATCGAACATGGCCTCGACCCTCAACATCGACTGGCTTATCGATCTCGCCCGCGAGGTGCTGGCCTCTCAGGGGCAGGAGAAATCGAGAGGCGAACTCTTGAAAGGGCTCGATGCGCGGGTGTTGAAGGCGGAACCGGCGCGCGCCATCTTCCACCCTTACATCTCTCAGGCCGGCGAGCGCGGACCCTTCATGGAACCGGCGGCGCGGGCGATGTTCACCGGCCTCGAACTGGGCATGGGATTCGCCGATCTGATGCGCGCCGTCTTCGAAGGCCTGTGCTTCGCGGCGCGCGATTGCTATGCGGCGATGGGAGAGATTCCTTCCGAGGTCCGGGTGACCGGCGGCGCGGCCCGCTCGCGGGCGCTGCGCAGCATGCTGGCCAGCACACTTAAGGCCAGTGTCCGTTCCGTCGAGCGCGAGGAGGCCGGGGCAGCGGGCGCCGCGATGATCGCCGCCGTGCAGCAAAAGCTCTATCCGGATATGGACTCCTGCGCGGCGGCCTGGGTGGACCCATTGCTCGGGCGCGCGGCCGAACCTGATCCGACTCTTTCGAGGCTTTATGATGGTGCTTTCGGCATCTACAAGGAAACCCGCGAGAAGATGCGCCCGCTCTGGCGCGCCATGAGGTCAAATCGTGCAACGTAAGATATCGGTGATTGGCGACCGCTTCATGCTCTCCGCCATGTTCGAAGAAGCGCTGCGTGAGCGCTGCCGGCTGTTCGACATTTTGATCCGCAGGCACGATATGCCGTGGCCCGACGAACCGATGGAACACGGCTACGCCGTGAAGGGCATGGACGGGCTCAAGGAATACATGGGAACGGCTGATGAGGTGGTGGAGCATACCGCTGACAGCGAGATCCTGGTGACCCAGCTGGCGCCGCTCTCGGCCGCCATCATGGACCGGCTGCCAAATCTCAGGCTTGTCGCAGTGTCGCGTGGCGGCCCGGTCAACATCGACATGGCGGCGGCGCGGGCGCGCGGCATCACCGTCGTCAACACACCGGGCCGCAACGCCTCGGCGGTGGCCGAATTCACCATCGGAGCCATGTTGGCCGAGACGCGCAACATTACCAGGGGCCATGACGCGCTGCGCCGCGGCGAGTGGCGGGGTGACCTCTACCGTGCCGACCTGACCGGGCAGGAACTTTCGGAGATGACCGTGGGGCTGATCGGCTATGGCGAGGTTGGCCGTCGCGTGGTCCGGCTTCTGAAGGCCTTCGGCTGCCGGATCCTGGTCTGCGACCCCTATGTTCAGCTCAGCGCCGATGATTTGGCGGACGGTGTCATCCAGTGTTCGCTGGAGCGCATCCTTGCAGAATCGGACGTGCTCTCGCTGCATCCGCGGGTGACCGCTGAGACAACCCACATGATCAACCGCACCACGCTCGCCCAGATGAAGGATGGTGCCTACCTGATCAACACGGCGCGCGGACCGCTGGTGAACTACGACGATCTCCATGAGGCCCTGATATCCGGCAAGTTGCGGGGCGCCATGCTCGAGACCTTCGATGTCGAGCCGGCCCCGCCCGACAACCGCTTTCTGGCACTTCCCAACGTGACCCTGACGCCGCACATCGCCGGAGCGTCGGTGAAGACCGTGCGCTATGCGGCAGGGCTCGCCGCCGAAGAAGTGCGCCGCTATCTCGCCGGCGAACCTGCTCTCAACAGGTGCTGATCGCCGCGCAGTTTTCCATCAGGTCTGCGCAAGGCACGGAGCGCATGGTGACTCAATGTTCCACATTGGGTTGTTGCCATGAGTCTCTATGGAGTAATGCGAACAGGCACCTCAGGCATGAATGCCCAGGCCACCCGCCTGTCGACTGTTGCCGAAAATGTCGCAAACGCCAACACCTGCGGGTACAAGGCTGCATCCTGTCAGTTCTCCAGCCTGGTGCTTTCGAACTCGGAAGCCGACTATGAATCGGGATCGGTGATTGCCAATGTGCGGAACAACATCTCCATGCAGGGCGCCCTCACAAACACGACATCCTACAGCGATATCGCCGTAAGCGGCAATGGATTCTACATCGTCGCGAACCCGGCGGGAACGCCCTATCTGACCCGTGCCGGATCATTCATCGTCAATGGCGATGGAACGCTGATCAACTCGGGTGGGTTCACGCTGCTCGGTTACAAGCTCGATCCCGACCAGCCTGACGTGACCGTGAACGGCTATGACAATTTGACACCCGTCAACGTATCCACCGCATCGATGCTGTCGTCGCCGACAACAAGTGGACTCTTCAAGGCGAACCTTCCTTCCGAAGCAGAGGTGGTCACTGATCTGCCCTCCTTGAACAGCGCCACCTCCGCATACACCGCAAAATCCTCCTTGCTGACCTACGACAATCTCGGCGCCGTGGCCAAGCTCGATATCTTTTTTGCAAAAGTCGCTGACAGCCAATGGGAAATGACCGTCTTTGATGCCGAGACTGCCGACCCGGACGGCGGATTTCCTTATTCCAGCGGTCCGCTCATGACGCAGGTTCTCGCGTTCGGGCCGACCGGCCAGCTTGATCCAGGTCAGCCCGAAACCGTCACCTTCACAATTCCAGGAGGGGCCGACTGCGATCTCAACATCCGCGGCCTTTCGCAATTGGCCACGCAGTATTCCGTTCTCGCGGCAAGCGTGAACGGCAAGCCGGCGGGCGAACCGACGGATCTCGAGATCTCGAAGGATGGCTTCGTTTACGCCATCTATGACTCCGTCACCCGGATTCCGATCTACCGGATACCGCTCGGACAGGTGACAAGCCCCGATTTGCTCAAACCTCTGGCGGGAAATGTGTTCACCACGTCTCTTGGATCTGGAAGCGTGGGGATTGGTTTCGCTCAGTCGGGCGGACTTGGAAGCATTCTTTCGAAGACCCTCGAACAGTCGACTGTGGAGCTTGCAGGCGAACTCACCACGATGATCGACGCGCAACGGGGCTACACCGCGAATTCAAAGGTTTTCCAGACCGGATCAGAACTGATGGAAGTACTGGTCAATCTGAAGCGGTAAGACCACCAGATGGAGGCATGAGGCCCCAGTCATGGCCAATCTCTCGACGGCGATCTCCTCGACCCTTGCCGGCCTCAGCCTGAGCGCCGCGCAATCTGCCGTCGTGTCGCGAAATGTCGCTTCCGCCGGCGACGAGCACTATTCCCGCCGGTCTGGCGAGGTAGCCACCCTTCCATCAGGCGTTCCGGCTGTTGCTCGAATCAATCGAAGTGCCGACCGACAGCTGCTTGAACGGCTCCTCTCGGCGGGCAGCGACGCATCCGGAAAGCAGGTCGCCATAGATGCTCTGCAGCGGATGAGCCAGATCACCGGCGATCCAGAGAGTGATACTTCGATCGCCGCCATGATTGGAAAGCTGCAACGGGAGCTCAGGAGCTACGAAGCAAATCCGGCCAGCACAAATCTCGGCCGCAGTGTTCTTGAAACTGCCCGGAACATGGCCAGGAAGCTGAACGACGCATCGAACGAGATTCGCTCAATCCGGGAAGATGCCGACAAGGCAATGGCGGCATCGGCCGAGAAGATCAATAGCCTGCTGGACCAGTTCAAGGTCCTGAACGACAGCGTTGTCCGGGGCCAGGGAACGCCGGACGAACTCCTGGATACGCTCGACCAGCGTGACAGCGTGCTGAAACTGCTCTCGGAAGAAATTGGCATCAGAACGGCCATACGGCCGAACAATGACGTGCTGATCTATGCGCAAGGCGGCACGGTGCTCTTTGAAACGAGCCCCCGTCAGGTCGGCTTCACGCCGACAGACGATCTCGGTCCTGGAACCGTTGGGGCTTCTCTGATCATCGACGGCGTGCCTGTTACCGGCGCCGCTGCTCCGATGCCATTGACGAACGGAAGAATCGCAGCCCATGCGGCCATCAGGGATCTGACGGCGCCACAGCTGGCCTTGCAGTTCGACCAGATTGCAGCCGGACTGATACGGGCTTTTGCGGAACATGATCCGGCATCTCCGCCTGCCTTGCCGAGCGTTGAGGGTCTCTTCATGGGGAATGGACCCATTCCCGATCTCGGCGATCCAAATCATGGGCTTGGCGCAGCAATCAAGATCAATCCCCTCGCTGATCCTGAACAGGGTGGTTTGGTCCTCGTCCTTCGGGACGGCGGCTTTGGTGGCCCGGACTATGTCGAGAATACCCAGGCTCATGCGGGATATCAGAAACGCATCGCCAAACTGGCGGATTCGATCGACGCTGCCCAGGGTTTTGCCACCTTGAGCGGCATTGGAGGCAACATGTCGGTGAAGGCCTTCAGCATCCAATCCGCATCCTGGGTTGAGATTCAGCGCCAGAGCGCTCAGCAGGCGCTGGATGTTTCCAAGTCCACTGCATCGCGCGCTTCGGACACGCTCGGCCGCATGACAGGGGTGAACATCGATCAGGAAATGGCCGCGCTGCTCGATTTGGAGAAGAGCTACCAGGCTTCGTCCAAGGTTCTCGCAATCATCGACTCAATGCTGGCCAGGCTCCTTGAGGCGGTAAGCTGATGGACCTTCCAGCGAACATCCCATCGAGGTTACTTCTCCACCCCTCCCGTTTGGCGATCGCCCAACCCCCGGCCCGGCTTGACCAAGCGCAGGCCGAGGTCGCGACAGGACGCCATGCCGGTATCGGTCTCACCCTGGGCGCGCAAACCGGATCCAGCATGCGGATGCGGATCGAACTTTCGGCCATCGATTTCTCGATGTCCGGCATCAAGCAGGCGGCGACCAGGGCTGAGATCACCCAGACATCCCTGCGCTCTCTCAGCACGCTCCTGGACCGCTTCAGATCATCGCTGACAGCCGCCCGGAGCGGTGAGAACGGACGTGGCACCTTGGAGTCCGCCACCATCTCATCGATGGAGGCGATGCAAGATCTCCTGTCGGCGTCATATGATGGCCAGTATCTGTTCTCCGGCCTCCGTACTGATACGCCTCCCCTCAAGAAATACGACGAGGGCCCCCGACTAGCAGTGGTTGCTGCTTTCGAAGCGGAATTTGGTTTCGCGCCTGAGGACCCCGCCGCGGCGTTACTGACCGGGCCGCAGATCGACGATTTCATCGCGAACTCACTTGAAAACCTCTTTCTGGGGCCTGGGTGGCAGGCTGAGTGGTCAAACGCGCCCGATACGCTGCCTGACTTCCGCGTCTCGCCGAACCAGAGCGTCACTCTCGCGACGAGTGCGAATGCCGCATTCGTACGGAAGCTCGCACAATCCTTCAGCATCGTCGATGTCCTCGGCCGTTCGGCTATCGGCAACGGCGCATTCGAGGCGGCCATCGACAGTGCGATGGCCATGATATCTGAAGCGCAGATCAGCATGGGCCAGGAGCAGGCGCGCATCGGCTTCGGCCAGGCCGCCCTCAAGGAAGCCGAACCTGTATTGAACGAAAAGAAGATCAGCCTGACGTCGGCAATTCAGTCCCTGGAAAACGTCAGTTCCTATGAAGTGGCCACCAGGGTCACACTGCTCATGACCCAGCTTGAGAGTTCCTACGCACTCACGGCGCGCATGGGAAAATTGAGCCTGTTGTCATACATCTAATGCCTCGTCAGGAAAACATGTACGAATCAACCTATGTGTCGATGCTCGAAGATACCGCGGAACGGATCCGCGAGAACGAGCGGCGCGCATTCGATACGGCCATCACCAAGCTGAAACTTGCGCAGCAGGCCGGCAGAGGCACCCGCGAGTCTGTTGAGGCGATGCTATTCGTCAATCGGCTTTGGACGACACTTCTGGAAGACCTGGCCGACCAGGGAAACGGGCTGCCAGATTCACTCAAGGCAAGCCTCATATCAATCGGTATCTGGATGTTGCGCAGAGCCGAAGACATTCGCCAGGGCCGCCTAGACGATTTTTCGACGATGATCGAGGTGTCGGAGACGATACGGAAGGGACTGGGAAGGGCAGAGCATGTTCATTCACTTGAAGCGCGGTGAAAAACTCTATGTCAACGGGGCCGTCGTCAGGGTCGATCGCCGGACATCTCTTGAATTTCTGAATGATGTGACGTTTCTGCTTGAAAATCATGTCATGCAGGCGGAGGAGGCTACAACACCCGTCCGGCAACTCTATTTCGTCGTGCAGACGATGCTGATGGACCCTGCCAATGCGGGCATGACCGCAGAACTCTACAAGCACCTCTCATTCCGGGTTCAGCGAGAGACTGAGGATGAGGCAATCAGGAACAGCATCGACATGGCTGACAGAAAGGTTGCAGACGGCCGATATTTCGACGCGCTCAAGCACCTGCGAAGCTGTTTTGCAGCGGAGAAGAGCCCGGTCCCGCCTGCCGCGACGGCCGAGGAGGCGGCATAATGACGGCAATTGCAGGGGTCTCTTCCCAAATCAGCAGCACCGCTCCGTCACGGTCAACGGCAATCAAGACGGGCCTCGACTATGATGCTTTTCTTAAGCTCTTCATGGCGCAGATGAAAAGTCAGGATCCTACCAATCCCACCGATCCCTCGCAGACGCTGGCGCAACTGGCTTCATTTTCGAATGTCGAGCAATCGATCCGGCTTAACGACAAGCTTGAGGCGCTGATTTCCTCATCCAATGCGACGCTGGCTGCATCCCTCATCGGCAAGCGAATGAGCACTCTCGACGGATCCATCACCGGAATTGCAACCGGAATGGAGAACAAGGCAGGCAGCTACAGCGTTGTACTGGACAACGGAAGAAAGCTTCCGCTGGCAGGCGGCTAC
>DAISVW010000068.1:0-9800 GCA_036826695.1 Aestuariivirga sp. | reverse complement strand
CCTCGCCGATGGCCGGCATGGGACGCGATGCAGCCGCGGGGCTCAAGGCCGAACACGGGCTCGAATTCGTCGCCGTGCTCGACGGCAAGAGCGGCATGCCGCTGCGCCGCGAGACGGTGGCCGCTGGCGACTACATCATTCTGAAGGGCGATGCGGAGGCCGCGGCGCGCTTTGCTTCCAGCTCCAACCTGGCATTGCGCGAGGACGGCGACGCCGACAGCGCGGGGACACTGTTCAACCGCAGCTCGGGACTTGCCGAAGTGGTCATTCCGCCGCGCTCTGGCCTCATCGGCACCAAGGCCTTCCCGGGCATGGTCACGGAAAGCGGCGATCTCATCATTCTCGCTGTCTCGCGGGCCGGCGTTGCGCTCGAGGGCGCTGATCAGGAACTGCAGGCGGGCGACACGCTCCTCCTGCAGGGCACCTGGCGGGCGCTGGACGAGCGACTGTCCGACCCCGATGTGCTGGTGGTGAACTCTCCTGAACTGGTGCGCCGCCAGGCGGTACCCATGGGTCCGGGCGCCAGGCTGGCAGTGATCATCCTGCTGGCCATGGTTGCCATGCTGGCCACCGGCATCGTTCCGCCCGCCGTGGCCGGAATGCTGGCTGCGGGTGCCGTGGTGCTGGGCGGCATCATGAATGTGGAGCAGGCCTACCGCGCCATCAACTGGACCACCGTGATCATGGTGGCCGCCATGATGCCGCTGTCGACGGCGATGGATCGGACCGGCGCCGCACAGCTGCTGGCCGAGCATCTCGTCACCGCGGTCGGCGATCTCGGCCCTTACGCGCTGCTGGCCGGGCTCTTTCTGCTCACCGCCGTGCTTGGACAGCTCATTTCCAACACCGCGACGGCGCTGATCGTCATTCCCATCGGCGTTGCCGCGGCCAAGGTGCTGGGCGTCTCGCCCGATCCCGTGCTGATGTCGACCGCGATTGCCGCCGCCGCGGCCTTCCTCACGCCGATCGCCACGCCCACCAACCTGATGGTGATGCAGCCCGGCGGCTATGCCTTCGGCGATTACTGGAAACTGGGCCTGCCGCTGATGATCTGGTTCTTCATCGTGGCGGTCTTCGGCGTGCCGCTGATCTGGCGGTTCTGAGTTCAGAAGCTTGAAAGACCAGGCGAACACGAGAGAGAACAGCATGAGCAAGACAGCCGATGCGGCCAAGAGCGACGCCAAACAGGCCACCGGATTCCTCGCCACCGTCGAGCGGGTCGGCAACATGGTGCCGCATCCGGCCATCATCTTCTTCATGCTGATCGGCATCGTGATCGTCCTGTCGGCGATCTTCGGCGCGCTTGGAACCACCGTCACCTACGAGGCTTTCGACGAGCAGCTGGGCGACATCGTGCAGCAGACCACCTCGGTGCGCAGCTTGCTGTCGCCCGATGGCATCCGTTTCATGCTGACGAGCCCGGTTGCCAATTTCCTCGCCTTCACCGGCGTCGGCGTCATCCTCGTCGCCATGATCGGCGTCGGCATCGCCGAGGAATCGGGCCTCATCGCCACGCTGGTGCGCAAGCTCGTCGCGGCGGCGCCCCGGTCGATCTTCACCTTCATGATCGTCGTGGTCGGCGTTCTGTCGTCGATCGCCGCCGACGCCGGCTATCTGGTGCTGGTACCCCTGGCCGCCGCTGCTTTCCACAGCATGGGCCGCCATCCGCTGGCGGGCCTCGCGGCCGGCTTTTCGGGCGTCGCCGCCGTCTTCCTCGTCAACCTGTTCGTGACGCCCACCGATGCGCTGCTGACCGAAGTCACCAATGACGCGATCCGGACCGTCAACCCGAACATGCAGATCACGCTGGTCGGCAACCTCTATTTCATGATTGTGTCCTCGATCCTGATGGCGATCATCTGCACGGTGATCACCGAGCGTTTCGTCGAGCCCCGCCTTGGGCCCTATGGCGGCGAGGTGCCGGTCGAAGCCGCGCAGGAGCTTTCCGAGAGCGAGCAGCGCGGCCTCAAATATGCCGGACGCGCCTTTCTCGGCTTCCTTGCGATCCTTTTGCTGCTGACCGCCCCGCCTGTTCCGTGGGGCATTCTGCGGAACCAGATGACCGGCGGCATCATGGCCGGTTCACCTTTCATGAGCGCGCTCATCGTGCTGATCAGCCTGTTGTTCCTGGTCATCGGCTACGCCTATGGCCGCGGTGCCGGCACCATCCAGAACGCCACCGCGGCGATCGGGCTCATCGTCAAGACCTGGAGTAATCTGGCGGGCATGATCTTCCTGTTGTTCGTGATCGCCAACTTCATCGCTTTCTTCAACTGGACGAACCTCGCTACCGTCACAGCGGTCAATCTCGCGGATTTCCTGAAGAACGTGCCGATCGGCGCCACCGGCTACATCATCCTGTTCGTGATCGTGGTGGCGATCATCGACATCATCCTCACCGGCGCGCTGGCGAAATGGGCGATCCTGGCGCCGGTGTTCATCCCGCTGTTCATGCGGCTGGGCGGCGATCCCAACCTCGTGCTGGCCGCCTACCGGGTGGGTGACAGCCCGATGAACGTCATCACCCCGCTCAATGTCTATCTGGCGGTGATGGTGGGCTTCGCGCAGAAATACGTGAAGGACGCCGGCATCGGCACCATCGTGGCGTTGATGCTGCCCTATACGGTGGTACTGCTGGTGCTGTGGACGCTCTTGCTGATCCTGTGGAACGCCTTCGGCATTCCGCTCGGGCCCGCCTGACGCGCGCATGGACAGCCGGCCGGCCGAACCTGTTCGCCCGACGATCGAGGCCTTCCGGCCGCTGACCCCGTCCGAGGAGCGCATTGTCGCCGATCTGGCGGTGGGCGAGTTCGACCGTCTGGGCGACGGCATGCGCCCGGATACGGACGATCCGTCCCGCGAGGTTCGCGCCGCCTTCCTGCGCTTTCTCATTCTCGGCGGGGACGATCATCACCGGCCTCACGAAAAAGGCATACGTGTATCGGGCGGCTGGATCTCTGGCGTGCTTGACCTCGAGGGCGCCCGCATTCCGCGTGACATCGGCCTCACCGACTGCCGCTTGGCTGCCGTTCCCGTGCTGCGCTACGCGGTGATCGACAATCTTTTCCTCGACGGATCCTTGCTTCCGGGTCTTGAGGCGGAGCGCCTCGAAGCGCGCGGTGGCGTCTCGCTCAAGGGCGCTGAAGTGACCGGTGAAATTCGCCTCACCGGAAGCCGACTTGACGGCAACCTCAGTCTCGACGGCGCAACTGTCACCTGCGCGGAAGCAACGGCAATCTCCGCTGACGGCATTCAGGTACGGGCAGTGGAACTGCGCGGCGCGGCGATCACCGGCGAAACGCGAATCACCGCGGCGCAGGTCGACGGCGATTTCGATGTCACGGGTTCGCAACTCTCCAATTCCAAGGGCGGCGCGCTCTTGCTCAACCGCACCGAGATCCGCGGCGGATTTTTCCTTCGCGGCAACGCGAAGGTCGATGGAACGCTCGACCTTACCGGCGCGTCCATCGACCCGCTCCATGACGACGAGGAGTCCTGGCCGGCGCCGGGCAACAAGCTGCTCAACCGCTGCCTCTATAACGCGCTGATCGGCGGCCCGGTGGATGCGGAGCGGCGGCTGGCCTGGCTCGCGCTGCAATCGCCGAGGCGCTGGTCGGAGGATTTCTGGCCGCAGCCCTATGAACGCCTCGCCTCGGTGCTGGGTGAAATGGGCCATGATGAAGACGCGCGCGCCGTGCTCGTTGAGAAAGAGCGCCTGCAACGGGCAGCCCGCCGGGGACGTGCGGCAAACCCTCTGTGGCGCTTCATGCTCAGGCTGGTTGACGGCCTGCTGGGTGTGACGGTTGGCTATGGCCGCCAGCCGCTGCTGGCCTTCGCCTGGCTTTTCTTCTTCTGGGTGTTGGGAGCCGGCGTCTTCGGCTTCGGTCAGTTGCACGAGGCGCTGAAGCCGAACAGCCCTGTCGTCCTGCGCTCGCCTGAATGGACGATGTGCGGCGTGCCGCAGGGGGAGGACCGCATGCTGATTGCCGGCCCCGCCATCGGCCGGGCGGCGCCAGGCCAGTCTCAGCTGGCTTGCTTTCTGGCCCAGCCCGAGGCCTCGAGCTACCCGGCTTTCAATGCCTCAATGTATTCGCTGGACACGCTGTTTCCGGTCCTCGAGATCGGCCAGAAATCCTACTGGCGCCCCGACCCGGATAAACCCTGGGGATCGGCCGTGATGGCCTACTATTACTTCCAGGCCCTTGTGGGCTGGGCGCTGAGCCTGCTGGCGATCGCCGGTTTTTCGGGACTTGTCCGGACGCAATAGTCTATCTTGCAACGCCGGTTCCTGAGCGGAGTTGTTTGCCGTGCCGCATGATCGCCAGCGCTTGAGCATCGGACGTCTGCTGACCTACATCGCACTCGGCGCGTGGGCATTGGTCTGTGCCTTTCCGCTCTATTGGCTGTTCCTTGCCTCGATCAAGCCGGTATCCGAACTTTCCCGCCCGCCGAGCTACGTTCCATTTCTGGATTTCATGCCGTCACTCGCCGCATGGACGTTCATTCTCGCCGATCCAGCTGAAAACCTGCTGCCAGATTTCATCAATTCCATCGTGATTGGCTGCGCCGCATCGATGACCAGCCTTCTGGTTGCGGGGTTCGCCCTCTACGGCATGACCCGCATTCCTGCCCGGCGGCGCCTGGGCGGGTATCCCGGTGGCCGGGCTCTGCTGGGGCTGATCCTGTCGGTGCGCGCGGTTCCGCCGGTCGTGCTGGCGCTTCCCATGTACGTTCTGGCACAGCAAAGCGGACTCCTCGACTCCCGAAGTCTGCTCGTGGGCATCTATGCGGCGATCAATCTGCCCGTGGCCGTGTGGCTTCTCTTGCCGGTGTTTGGACAGGGCGCGACCGAGCAGGAGGAGGCAGCACTCATCGACGGAGCGTCCCACGCCACAATCCTCTTCTCGGTACTGCTGCCCATGCTGCTGCGGCCGGTGGCGGTCACGGGACTTTTTCTCTTTGCGCTTTGCTGGAACGAATACCTGTTTGCGGCGTATCTTTCGTACGATCAGGCGCAGACCCTGCCGCCCTGGATGGCCGGACAGCTTTCCATGAAGGAAGCGCAGGCTGGAGGTGAAGCTGAGGAACTCTCGCATATGGCGGCCGCCGCAATCTTCATGGCATTGCCGGCGCTCGCGCTTGCTGCCGCCCTGCCATGTCTGATTGGCCGTCGTCGGGCCGCCATTCCGCCTGTTCTGACAGGCCAGCAGTTTCGCGACCGGTGAAACGGATGTTCGCACCGCCATTGCCGGCAAAAATTGGATTCCCAATGCCCGGTATTCCACGATAATCTCCCTCCGAGCGCGGCCGAGGCTTGCGCGATATGTGGAGGACCGGCCGTTGAAGGATCCCTATGAGGTTCTCGGAGTGTCGCGATCGGCGCCGGCCGAAGATATCCGGAAAGCCTACCGGCAACTGGCCAAGAAGCTGCACCCGGATTTGAACCCTGGCGATGCAGGCGCCGAAGCGCTTTTCAAGGAGGTGACCGGCGCCTATGACCTGCTGTCAGACCCCGAAAAGCGCCGCCGTTTCGACAGCGGCGAGATCGACGCCGCGGGCGCCGAGCGGCCTGCTCATCACTATTACAAGGATGTATCAGAAGGTGCCGAGGCGCGGACCCGCTATCACAATCCCTCCGGCTTCTCTGACTTCGCCCGCGACGATGATTTTCTCGCGGAGCTGTTGCGTCAGCATGAGCGCCAGGCGAGGCAGGCGCCAGGCGCGGACCGGCATTATCAGCTGTCGGTCGATTTTCTTGACGCCGTCAACGGCGCTACGCGGCGGATCACGCTGCCGGACGGCGGCTCTCTCGATGTGACGATTCCCGCCGGGATTGAGGAGGGGCAGGTGTTGCGTCTGCGCGGCAAGGGATCGCCGTCACGTGGCGAAGGTCCTCCCGGCGATGCGCGGGTGGAGATCACGGTCAGGCCGCACAAGTTCTTCGTCAGGCAGGGCGACGACATTCACCTGGAATTGCCGGTCACGCTGGCGGAAGCCGTCCTCGGCGGCAAGGTCAGGGTGCCGACGCCTACCGGGGCGGCGATGGTGACCGTGCCGAAAGGGTCCAACACGGGGTCGATCCTCCGCCTGAAGGGGAAAGGCGTTGCGCGTCCGGGTGGCCAGCCCGGCGATGAACTGGTCAGGCTCAAGGTGATGATGCCAGCGGAGCCAAACGCGGAACTGGAGGACTTTCTTTCCAAATGGTCTCCGGGACCGGGCTACGATCCGCGCCGGGAGATGCAATCATGATCATCAGCAAGACAGAATTCCTTTACCGCGCCAGTCTGGACAACGAGACGCTCGAGGTCTGGATCGAGGAACAATGGCTGGTTCCGCAAGGGCCCGAGACGGCGCCCGAGTTTTCCGAGGTTGACCTGGCCCGCGCGGACCTGATCCGCGACCTGCAACGGGACCTTGGCGTTAACAATGAAGGCGTGGGCGTCATCCTTCATCTGCTCGATCAGATCCACAGCCTTCGCCATGCGCTGGCCAGCAGGCGGCCCCCGATCGACCGCGCGATGTCGGACTGAGAGATCGCAGGTCCGAGGGCTGGCCAAGCGCTCGGTGCAGCGCGCATCGAATAGAGTTGAGTCATCGGCAGAGCACATGCTGAGGGACTCGACCGCTCGGCATGTTTATGATAGCTATCCTCTAAGAGAAAAATCGCGACGTCGTTCTTCAAGAAACGTACGTTGTTCGTTAGAGCGGCAATCGATTCCGCGGTCCGATGTCCGGGGCGCCCGGTCTGCAGTGTCTTGATGAGTGTACTTGTCCTTCGGAGGGAACATTATGCGGTTGCTGGCTGGTGTGGTTCTGACCGTGACTCTGCTTCTTGGTTCGGCAGGCGTTGCATATTCCGAGATGCTCGAGACCGGATTTGACCGGCCGGGGGGCGACTACAGCAGTGCAACCGGCATTCCGAAACCGGGGCAGTGTCAGGACCTGTGTCAGGACGACGATGCCTGCAGGTCATGGACGTGGGTAAAGCCCGGCATACAGGGGGCGAAGTCGGTCTGCTACCTGAAGAGCGTGATCCCGCCGCAGCAAGCCAACTCCTGTTGCACATCGGGGGTCAAACTGGCCGGCCCGATACCGCCCAATGCCACGGCTGGTACAGACCGGTTCGGCTCGGACTATGCGAGCATCACCCTCTCGGCACCGAAACCACAGGCCTGCGCCGATGCCTGTGCCGGCGATGCAGCCTGCAAGGCCTGGACGTATGTCAACGCCGGCATCAAGGGACCGCAGGCCATCTGCTTCCTCAAGAACGCGGTCCCTGCCGCATCCAGCGATTCCTGCTGCATTTCGGGGGTGAAAGCAGCGCTGCCACCTCCCGTGACTCTGCCGCCGGGGGCAGCAGCGGACAAGGACCGCCCGGGCTCGGACTTCGCGTCCAGCGTGCTGCCGGGTCCAAACCCGAAACTCTGCTACGACCAGTGCGAGGCGAACGCGGCCTGCAAGGCGTGGACCTATGTGAAGCCGGGCGTCCAGGGGCCGAAGCCGCTCTGCTACCTCAAGAAGGCGGTGCCCAATGCCGTCAACGACACCTGCTGCATATCGGGTGTGAAGTCGGCGCCACCTGCCGGCAAGATCGAAAAGAACACCAATCGCCCGGGCGGCGACTACGTCGAGTTTCCGCTCGGCGGACAGAAGACCGAAGCATTTTGCATGGCGGCGTGCGCGTTGCAGGGCAAGTGCAAGGCCTGGACGTTCGTCAAGCCGGGCTACCAGGGATCAAAGGCGCGCTGCTGGCTGAAGTCGAAGGTGCCGCCCGCCGAGTATGATGAATGCTGCACGTCCGGTGTGAAGTGAGGCCCTGCGAAACTGGCGCCCCGGCAGGGTTCGAACCTTCGACCCAGCAGGCTGCTGGAAAGACTCCCGAGATCCTGGGTGATCTCCTGTATTGCTGCTTTGCCGGGCGCTGGGACGGGGGATTGAGCGTCCGCGTTGCGGGCGGGGGCCGTCCGCCTGTCCTCTCCGTGCGCCGTCTGGCGGCTTTCGGCAATAGCATTGGTGTTCCGACGAGGTTGTAGGCGATCATCTGGAGCGTGAAGACGGATGGCCTGTTTACCTTGGGCCGAGCTCCTCCTTCAGAAGCTCGTTCTGCATGCCCGGTTCGGCGAAAATCTTCTTCAGGCGTCTGTTGTCTTCCTGGATCGACTTCATCTCACTGACCATGGAGGCGCCCATGCCACCAAGCTTCGAGTACTTTGACAGAAACCGGGGTAAGAGAGCATATGGTCAGGTTATTGAGGCCCTGTTCCCGGCCTAGACGGGAGGAGATAAATGTGGTCGATGCTGAGAACATCACTTGTCTGTTTCATGTTGCTATCCGGGTCAGCCGGAGCGTCGGAGGCGGGCTCATCAGGTAGCTTTGGCGTGCTCGCCGATATCCACTTCGACCCCTTTCAGCCAACCAGCCTCGCCGAGGATTTGCGGCTACTGGCCGTCGACGACTGGATGGCAAAACTTAAGGCCTCAAGCGCCCAACCTGCACAGCAGCGGGGGATGGACACAGGGCCGATCCTACTACTATCTGCACTCTCGGCGATTGCCGACCGGATGGCGGGAGCTGACTTTGTCATCGTTGCTGGTGATCTTCTTTCTCACCGGTTCGGTCATGAAGCTGATGTTGCACCCGATACTCACCAGGACACCAACAGTTTTCCGCAGAAGACTGCCGCATTTGTCATGGGCGCGCTGATGCAGGCCCTGCCCGGCAAGCCAATCATTATTGCACTCGGCAATAATGATTCTGACTGCGGCGATTATGCGATCGAGCCAGGTGGCGATTTTCTGGCCGCCACGATGGAGACTGTAAGAACAGCGATTGGCCAAGAGTATCTGAGCAAAGACTTTGAAGATACCTACCGCGCCGGAGGATACTACGAAGTACGTCACCCAACGGTCGAGAATGCCAAGATCATCGTTCTCAACGACACTCTGTGGTCGATCGATTACCAGAACCGATGCGGCAACAATGCTCTCACAGAGGCTGATGAGCAGCTCAAATGGCTTGAGTCACAGCTTGAAGCGCAGCATTCCAGCGGCGGTTTCGTATGGATAGTTCATCACATACCCTGGGGAATTGACGCTTATTCCACTCTTGATTCGAAGAGTTCTGACTGTGTCTCGGGCATTGTTCCATTCTTGCGTGACGAAGTCTCCGCAACCTTGTTCACGCTGCTCCGCCGGTACTCGGCGACGATTGTTGCAAGTTTTTCAGGTCACACCCACTTCGATGATTTCCGGCTCATTCTGGATGGCGCAGGCAATCCAGCAATCATTGACAAGATGTTACCGGCGATCAGCCCAATCTTCGGGCAGGATCCAGGTTTTCTGGTCTTTAGTTACGACACAGCCCGCGGCACGCCTCTTGACTACACGAGCTATCGTCTTGCCAATCTCGAATCTCTGGCATCGTCAGCCACGGGGGATTGGCAGGAGCAATACATCTTCTCTCAAACCTATGCCCACAACGGATATTCGCCGAAGTCCATTAGTCAAATCCTGCAATCACTCGACGAACCTGGCGCGGCGCGCAATCTCTACTACAACCAACGGACTGGCTTATTGCGCGAGGAAGACTACACTGCCTACGCTTGTGCGATCGCCCACGTCGATACAATGAGTTATTCACGCTGCCAATGTGGAGCCGCGCCTTGATGTGCTCCGCTCTCAAACATTGGATCACCTGAGTCTGGCGTATTCGGCCACTTTCTCCAGTGACGGGCTGGAAGCGCCAACGGAGTTCAGCAGCTGTATCGGGACGTTCTGGCCGATCCCGCTGTGGGGGCTTT
>DAISVW010000067.1:0-9827 GCA_036826695.1 Aestuariivirga sp. | reverse complement strand
AGCGACAGGTATGTCAGCCATGGCCTGGTGAAGAACCTCGACAGCTTCGGCGAGGCCGTGCAGCTCTTCATCGGCGACAAGGACTTCCGCGATCCCAAATATCACGAGCATTGGGTGAAGCTTGAGGAACTGAAGAAGAAAGACTTCCTCAACAAGGACATGTCCTCGCTCGAGCTTTATCCCGGCATCGACCTCGTGGTGGCGGGCAAGCTCGGCATTGGCCAGACCATCGGCACCCGGCTCCCCGCGGACAGCAAGGCCACCGGCGGCAAGATCGGCTACATGGTGATGCCGGTGTTCGGCAAGGGCAAGCTTGCGGGCGTCCCGATCGTCGACATGCAGGGCCTCGGCATCTCCACCAATTCCAAGAACCCGGAGGCCGCGGCGGCTTTCCTCGAATTCCTCAATTCGCCGGAGCGGCTCAAGGCCTTCTGGGATGCGACGGGCTGGCTTCCCTCCAACACCACCTTCGATTCGAGCGTCATCACCGATGCCTCGGTGCGCGACATGTGGCAGAAGTGGGGGCTCTCGCCCAATATCTCGAACGTCACCAATCTGGTGCCGGGCCTGTGGTATGAGCGCGCCGCCATTCCCACCGGGCAGCGCATCGTGGCTGGCGAAATCACCGGTGAGCAGGCGGGCGAACTGGCCTCCGATGTCGCCAAGGAATGGCGCGACTTCAACCCGGACATGGTCGAGAACTACCGCAAGTGGGTAGATGATCTCTCCAAGATGTAAGCAACGCCTGGGGCGGCTCCCGGACCGGGAGCCGCTGTCGCCATGAGGGTCGCGGAGCGCGTCCAGCCCTATCTCTATGTGCTGCCACTGGTGGCCTTGCTGGCGTTTGTGTTTGGTTATCCGCTGGTCCGCATCTTCGAATTCAGCTTCAAGATGGTGCGCGGCATCGATGGCCCGTGGATCGGCTTGCGCAATTACCAGCTGATCCTGTCGCAGGGCGCCTTTTGGGAATCGGTGCTGCACAATCTGCAGCTGCTGCTCGCCATTCCGGCCATGGTGGCGATCTCGCTGCTGGTATCGATCCTGCTCTATGAGCGCGTTCCCGGCTGGAAGCTCTACCGGGTGATCGTGTTCATCCCCTATATTCTCGCGGTGCCGATCATCGCGGTGGTGATGAAGCGGATGTTCCAGTTCTCAGGCCCCGTGAACGAGGTGCTGCGCTGGCTGTCGCTCGATTTCATGGCGCTGGACTGGATCGGCTCGCCCGACGTGGCGCTGTGGACGGTGATGATCCTGATCATCTGGCGCGAGTCGGCGCTGGGCATCATCCTGTTTCTGGCGCGGCTTCTCAGCCTCGATGAATCGGTGATCGAGGCCTCGCGCATTGATGGCGCCTCGTGGTGGCAGCGCGTCTTCCACATCATCATTCCGCAGATGCGCGGGGTGATCGAGTGCTACGTGGTGATCAGCGCCATCACGCTGCTGTCGGCGGGCTTCGCCTATGTCTATATCGTCGGCGGCGGCCGCGGCGGCCCCGGCACCGCCACCATGGTCATCGAGTTCTACATCTTCAACGCGCTGATCCGCACCAGCCTGCCGGGCATCGCCTCGGCGGCTTCCGTGCTGCTGTTCCTGGTCGCCGTGGCGCTGATCTATCCGCTGTTCCGGGCCAGGCGGCGCGCCGCCGCCGAGGAGAGCATGTCATGAAGGCGCCATCGCCCGGGTTCGCGGCGAAGCAGGCGGTGCTGCTGTTTTCGGCCTTTCTGGCGCTCGCACCCACCGCCTTCATGATCATGACGGCGATGAAATCGGATGAGGAATATGCCCTCGACAAGGTGGGGCTGCCGTCGCAGCTGGTGATGGAGAACTTCCGTGCCGTGCTGGCCGACAGCCCGTTTCTCGGCTGGATGGTGAACAGCGCGGTGCTGGTCGCGGGCGCCGTGCTGCTGTCCACCGCCGTCTCCTGCCTCGCCGCCTACGCCATCGCCACCATGAAGTTCCGTGGCCGCGACGCGCTGTTCTTCGCCAGCACCACGCTGATGGCGGTGCCGCCCGTGGTGATGATCGTCCCCCTGTTCGTGCTCTATACCAGGCTCGGCCTGATCAGCACCTATTCCGGCGCCATCATCATCTATGCCGGGCTCATCACGCCGTTCTCGGTCTATCTTCTCACCACCTTCTTCCGCACCGTGCCGCGCGAGCTGTTCGAGGCGGCGCGCATCGATGGGGCGGGTTCGCTCACCATCCTGCGGCAGGTGGTGCTGCCGCTTTCGCTGCCGCCATTGCTCACGCTCATGGTGGTCAATTCGCTGTTCGTGTGGAACGACCTGCTGATCGCCATCATCTTCCTGCAGGATGACGCCAAGCGCACGCTGATGGCGGGGATCAGCGTCTTTCAGGGCCGCTACAACAACCAGGTGCCGCTCACCATGGCGGGCATGGTGATCGCCAGCGCGCCGATGTTCATTCTCTATGTGTTGTTCCAGAAGCATTTCATCCGTGGGCTGATGGCGGGGGCGATGAAATGATCCGCATCGCCAATGGCGCGGTTTCGCTGTGCGTCAATCCGGAGGTGGGCGGCACCATCACCGAAATCCGCCATTTGCCAAGCGGCCTCTCGGTGCTGGGCTGCGTGCCATGGGATCCGCAGACCGGCCCCCTCGCCAGTTTCGCGGCGCGCGATGAAACCGAATGGCTCACCCGCTACACCGGTGGCTGGCCGTTGCTGTTTCCCAATGGCGGCGATGCCTGCCAGTTCGGCAAGGCCTTCCATGGCTTTCACGGCGAAGCCTCGATCAGCCCGTGGCAGGCATCGGGCAGGGATCATGACATTCTGCTGGAGCGGCGGTTCTTCACCGTTCCGGTCGTCATGCGGCGCAAGATATCGCTGGCGGGCGAGCATGTGCTGGTCGAGGAAGAGATCGAGATGCTGGGAGACGTGCCCCTCGCGGTGATGTGGGGCCATCACCCGACCTTCGGGTCCGATCTGCTGGCGGGACCCGTCGAGATCACCTCAGGCGCGGGCCAGGTAACGGCTGACGAGGCTTATGATCCTGCCGCAAGCCCGCTGCTGGCGGGCGGCCATGGCAGGCTCGCGGCAATGCCGGGAAAGCATGGGCAAGCCGAGCTCGCCCATCCCGCGGCGCCGCTTGCCGCACTGCTCTATCTCGACGGCTTCGATGAGGCCTGGGCGGCGATCCGGCGGCTTGACGATGCCATCGCTGTTCAGCTCTCATGGGATGGCAATTGCTTTCCCTGCGCCTGGCTGTGGTACGAACTCAAGGGAACGCCCGATCCGCCGTGGCATGGCCACACCATGCTGATCGCCATCGAACCCAGCACCACCAAGCTGGCCTACGGCCTCGCGCAGGCGAAGGCCAGAGGCGCCCGGCTTCTCCGTCTTGAGCCTCGAAGCCGCCACCACGCATGGCTCAGGCTTCGGGTGTTCCGTCCGCAAGGTCCCATCAGGAGTGCTCAATCATGACCAGCCGCATCGCCAGGATTGAAGTCATACCGGTCTATTCCCCGGTCACATCCGCCAATGATCTCGACGGCACCGCCGACACGGTGATCGTCAAGGTCCATGACGAGGACGGCCGCTATGGCTTCGGCGAGGCCGATGCGCCGCCAGGCGCCGTCAAGGCGTTCATCGAAATGCCCACCGCGCATCTGTGGAGCCGCAACGCCAGCGAGATTCTGGTGGGCGAAGATCCGGTGGAGATCGCCGGCATCTGGCAGAAGCTCTATGACGGCACCTTCTGGCCGGGCCGGCGCGGGCTCTGCATCCACGCGCTGTCGTCGATCGACATCGCGCTCCATGATCTCGCCGGAAAGCAGCTGGGCCTTCCCGCCTACAAGCTGATGGGCGGCGCCCGGCGCGACAAGCTGCGGCCCTATTGCACGATCTATCCCGGTCTCGCCCAGGGCCGCAGCATCGGCGATCTCATGAAGGAAATCGGCCGCCAGTTCGACGCCGCCATCGCGGCCGGTTTCCGGGCCGTGAAAATGGAAGTGCTGTTCTACGATCTGGTCACCGACCGGGAACTGGCCCGCCTCATCGGCGAGGGCCGCCGCATGCTGGGTGACGATATTCTGATGGCGGTGGACTTCGGCTACCGCTGGCACAACTGGCATGATGCGCTGTTCGTTCTGGAGCGGGTCGCCGAGCACGGCATCTTCTTCGCCGAAGCCACGCTGCAGCATGACGACATCGAAGGCCATGCCCGCCTTGCCGAAAAAAGCTCGGTGCGCATCTGCGGCGCCGAAGCGGCAGCCACCCGTTTCGAGGTGCGCGAATGGATCACGCGCGGCAAGGTCGGCGTGGTGCAGCCCAACATCGGGCGTGGCGGCGGTCTCACCGAGATCCGCCGCATCGCCGACTATTGCGAGCTGATGGGCGCCGAGGTGGTGCCGCATGGCTGGAAGACCGGCATCACGTCTGCCGCCGGGCGTCACTTCCAGGCAGCCTGCCCGGCGGCGCCGATCTTTGAATATGTCTCACCGCATGTCTTCGACAGCCCGATGCGGCGGGAGCTTGTCTCGCCGGAGCCCGCTGTCGTCGATGGCTTCATGGCGCTGCCGGAAGGACCGGGGCTTGGCATAGAACTCAACGAGGAACTGCTGGCGCGCTGGCGCCGGTAGGGAAGTGTGAATTAAATCTTGACTGGACGATCCATCTTTATCCGGCCGTCATGCCAGCGCAGGCTGGCATCCCGCTTGCCTTTGTCAAGGCTGGGGGGATGCCGCCCAAAAATGGGTGTTCAGGAAAGAGTCAATCCGACTTAAATCGCAGGAGACTCGCATGAGCGTTTCGAGAAGGCTGGAAGGCCGGGTCGCGGTGATCACCGGCGGCGCGCAGGGGATCGGGCTGGGTATCGCCACCCGGCTTGCCGAGGAAGGCGCGACGGTGGTGCTTGCCGACATCAAGCAGACCGAGGCGGAAGGTGCCGCCGCGCGCCTGATGGCGTCCGGGCTTTCGGCGGTTGCCCTGCCGGTCGACATTGGCCAGCATGAATCCGTGAAGGCGCTCGCCGCCGAGGTGGACCGCCGCTTCGGGCGCTGCGAGATCCTGGTGAACAACGCCGCCATCGGCATGGAAACCCATATCGAGACCATGCGCGTCGAGGATTACCAGCATGTGATCCGCATCAACCAGGATGGCGCTATCCTGATGACCATGTGCTTCGTGCCGCTGCTCAGGAAGGCCGGGCCGGGCCGCCGCGTTCTCAACGTGGCGTCGATCCAGGGCTTGCGCGGCTGGCCGAACCAGGTGGCCTATGCCGCCGCAAAAGGGGCGATCGTCAATTTCACCCGGGCGGCGGCCTGCGATCTCGCGGAACATGGCATCGCCGTCAACGCCATCGCGCCGGGCTTCGTCGACACGCCGATGTCGATCCAGCCCGATGGCTCGCATGAATATGACTCGGACTGGTTCCGCGACATCTATGTGAAGTACGGCCGCATCCCGATGCGCCGCTTCGGCAAGCCCGCCGACATGGCGGGGCCTGCCTTCTTCCTGTGTTCGGATGACGCGCAATACGTGACGGGCCAGATCATCAGCGTCGACGGCGGCGCCTCGGCGACGTTCTGATCCTGCGTGTTGCGGCAGAGGCACTCAAGTGCCAAGCGCCAGCAGCAGCGTGAAGACGACGAGGGCGAGCACCAGGACCGAAGACGACACGCTCCAGCGGCGGGTCACCTGTTCGAGACCAGCCGCTTGGCCGATGCACCAGTTCGCCGCGTGAGCCGCGCCATCCCAGAGCCGCGGCACCGGATCACCCCTGAGATCGGGATCCTCGGTGACGCCCCGCGGCAGACGTCCCTGTGCCATCAGGCCCCAGCCGATCAGAAGACCGGCCGCCACCGGCCAGGCGAGCCCCAGCAGCACGTCAGGCTTCAGGGCATGGCTGGCCGCGAGGCCGGTAACACCCGGAAACAGCAGCCATGGCAACAGCATCGCCAGCACGAATATGAAGAGCCAGGCGGATTGCGCGCCGGTGATCCGGGGCGAGGCTGGCAAGGCGCGGATCAGCCGGATGAAATGCAGCATCAGCAGCGAGCTGCCGATGGCGGCAATCGTGAACAGCCATTCGGCAGGGCCATCACCGGTCAGAGGTTTCAGCGCCAGCTTGGTGAGTCCGCCACCGGTCAGCGGCAGTCCGGCAAAGCCCAGCGCGGCAAGGCTTGCGGTGATCAGCACCAGCCGGCGCGCCCGCGCAACCGCGGCGATGGCCAGGAACAGCCCGCCCTTCACCAGCACATGATAAAGCGCGTAGAAGCCCACCAATGAAGCAGCCTGCGCGCTGCCCAGCGCCAGCCCCGCGCCCAGCGCCGCCGCCATCTGGCCGAGCTGACTGACGCTCGAATAGGCCAGCACCATGCGGGGGTTCCGCTGCAACAGGCCGAGGACCACGCCATAGAAGGCGGCGAACAGGCCGATGGCCAGCAGCGCCATGCCCCAGCCCTGCATGGCCGTGTCGAAGGGAAGAAACCGGATCAGCCCGATGATGCCGGCCTTGGAGGTGGCCCCGCTCAGCGCCGCCGCCGCGAACAGCGGCCCTGCGGCATAGCTGAGCGGCATCCAGGCATGCAGCGGCACGAGGCCGATCTTGAGCCCGAAGCCGAGGATCAACAGGGCGATCGCCACATCGCGGACTGGCGAGGCGGCGAGTGCCGCAACGCCATCGGCGATCAGCAGGCTCTGGCCGGGGGCCGCCACTGCCAGCAGCACGAAGGCCGCGAGCAGCAAGGCCTCGCCGAGCAGGGCGGCGGCAAGCGTCAGCCTGCCGGCGCGGCGCCCGGCTGCATCGCCATGCCAGACGATCAGGCCATAGGCGGGGAGGCTCGCGGCGGCATAGAGCAGATAGAAGGAGGCGAGATCGGCGGCAGCGACCACCCCGAGGCTGCCGGTCAGGGTCAGCAGCCACCACATGGCAAAGCGCGGCGCGTCAGTCTGGCTCTTGAGCCACAAGGTGGCGCAGGCCCCGGCCGCGCCCCAGATCAGCGCCGAAGCACCGAGCAGCATGGCCCCCGCCTCATCGAGCCCGAAGCTCCAGCCGCCGGGAAGGCGCAAGGCCCAGGCGGCCTCGCCGCGGCTCGCCAGCGCCAGCAGCAGGCCGGGCAGCGGGGCCAGCGCCAGCAGCCTGACAACAAGCGGCTGCAATGGCTTCGCCGCCAGCATCAGCAGCAGCACCAGCGGCCAACCCAGCGTGAGCATGAGGAGCAGGCTCATGGCGCCCTGCCGATCTGCAGCAGTGAACTGGGCTCCAGCGGCAGGAGGCCCAGCAATACAGCGACCAGTGCCAAAGCGAGCGCCACCGCCTGCTGCGCATGGCTCACCGGCTTCACCTCCGTGCCTTGCGGCGCCACGGCCATCATCTGGCCCAGCACCCGGAACACATAGGCGCCGGCCAGCAGCCCGCCCGCCACGATGACCACGGCCCACAGCCAGTGGCCCTGGCCGAGCGCCGCCATCAGCAGCAGCCATTTGGCGCTGAACCCGCCGCTCGGCGGAATGCCCATCAGTGACAGCCCGCTCACCGCGAACGCAAGCATGACGAGCGGCAGCCGCTTGCCGAGACCCGCGAGATCGCCGATCCGGTCATGGCCCAGCGCTTCCGCCACCAGGCCGGCGGCCATGAACATCGCCGCCTTGGCGAAGGCATGCGCCACCACCTGCATCCAGCCGCCGGTCCAGGCGGTTTCGGCGAGCCAGGAATTGCCCGGCGCCGTGGGCGCCAGCGTGAAGACGAAGAACATGTAGCCGATCTGCGCCACGGTCGAATAGGCGACCAGCAGCTTGAGCCGCTCCTGGCGGAGCGCCGCGATCGAGCCCAAGATCACCGCCGCCGCGCCGAGCGAGGCGAGCAGCTGCATGGCGGCGGGCTCGCGGATCGACGGCAGCGCGTCGAACCACAGCCGCATCAGCAGGAACAGGCTGCCCTTCACGACGAGCGCCGAGAGCACCGCACTTCCCGCCGCCGGGGCTCCGGCATGGGCGGGCGGCAGCCAGAGATGAAACGGAAACAGCGCCGTCTTGGCGAGAAGCCCCGCCGTGGCCAGCCCCGCCGCGAGCAGCGTCATGCCATCCGGCCTCACGCGCGAGGCCAGCATGGCGATGTCGAGCGTGCCGTAGGCGCCATAGATCAGCACGATGCCGAGGAGATAGAGCATGGAGCCGAACACCGCGAACAGCAGATAGCGCAGCGCCGCCCGGAGCGTCTCGGCGCTGCCCTTGAGGCTGACGATGGGGATCGCTGCGAAAGTGACGAGTTCGAGCCCGACATAAAGGTTGAACAGGTCGGAACTCGTGAACAGCAGGTTGAGCGCCGCGCCGATGGCCAGAAGCGAGGACAGGAACACCAGCGAACTCCGCCGCTCCGCGCCATCGGGCCGCGGACCATAGTCGCGCCAGGCATAGAGCGCCGCGGCCGCCGCGATGACCGCCGCGGTCAGCATCATGACGGCCGAGATGCCATCGGCCCGGAGCGCGATGCCAAGCGGCGGCGCGAAGCCGCCCACCACATAGGCCAATGGCTGGCCGGTTGCCCAAACAAGGAAGAGCACGCGGAGGGCGATGATGATCTGCACCGCGAGCGCGAGCGCTGCGGCGCGCGGGCCCCAGCGGCCACCCAGCACGAACAGCGCCACGATCGCCACCGCCGGCAGCACGATGCCGAGCACCAGAAGATAACCGCCCGGCGTGGCCCCGGCCGTGGCGATGGCCTGGAGCGGAATCATCGCGCCTCATCCGCGCCGGGCGGTTCGGTTTCTTCGAGCGTTGCGCTGCCCGCCTCGGCGTGGAGGCGCAGCAGCAGCGCGATGGCGATGGCGGTTGCCGAGAACGCGACGACGATCGCCGTGATGATCAGCGCCTGTGGCACCGGATCGCCGCCAAGCCCCGCTGCGGCGCCACGCCTTGCAATGACGCCGAACAACAGGAAGATTCCCGAGCCCAAGAGATTGAGCGCCAGAAGCTTGCGCAACGGATGCGGGCTGGCGAGCAGGCCATAGACGCCGAGCCCGGTCAGCGCCGCGCCCACCAGCCAGGAGATATCGCCCGGGCTCATTTCGCGGCGCCGCTGGCGGGCGGCCCGGCGACGAGCAGGCCGAGGATCACCGCGATCGACAGGGTGAGCGCCAGTTCCATGGCGACGATCAGCGGCTTGGCGAAGCCTTGCGGATAGGCGAGGAAAATGCCGGGGTTCCAGAAGCCCGTGAAGCCGATCGCCAGAAACACCACCGGCCCGGCGATGCCGGCGGCGCGCAGCGGCAAGGAGCTGACCGGCGGAAACCGCGTGAGCCCGGCCAGCACCACGAGAATCCACATCGCCGCCAGCACCGTGCCGCCCTGGAAGGCGCCGCCCGGAACGTCGGCCCCGGCCCAGGTCATATAGATGCCATAGGCGATGCCGATCGGTGGCAGGGTGCGCGCCAGGAGCGGCAGCACGCTCGTCTGGTCGATGGCTGTCCCCGGGCCGGGCACGCCGCCCCAGTCGTGGTCGCGGGCCAGTGACCAGACGCCGAGCAGGGCCAGCAGCAGCACGACCTTTTCGAGCAGCGTATCGAAAGCGCGGAACACGAACAGCACACCCGCCACCGGGTTGCCGAGCCCGGTTTCCGGCAGCGCCCGCATGACGGGGCCAGCGAGCGACACCGGCTCCTCCGGCAGCAGGGAGGCGAGCCCGCCGAGACCTGCCGTCACAAGGGCGGCGACGGCTCCCGCGATGATCCGCGTCGACAACGGCGGCAGGCGCAGCGCTTCCGGGTCGGCCCTGAATTTCGCCGCCGCGGCGGAACGCAGGAAGGCGCGGGAGGCGCTGCCGATAGCCCCCAGAGGAGCCGGCCCCGAGACGCGCCAGCGACAAGAC
>DAISVW010000066.1:0-9878 GCA_036826695.1 Aestuariivirga sp. | reverse complement strand
GATTGACAATCGAGCCGCCTCCCGCTGCCCGCAGATGCGGGATCGCGTGTTTGGTACAGAAGAACACGCCCTTGACGTTGACGGCCTGCACGCGGTCCCATTCTGCCTCGGTGACCTGGTCCGTCGGCGCGGGAGAACCGGAAATCCCTGCGTTGTTCACCAACACGTCGAGCCTGCTGAAATGCGAAGCCGCCGCGTCGATCCCCGACTGGACAGAGCTCTGATCGCTTACGTCAACTTTCCAGAACGCTGCTTTCAGTCCGCGTGATGTCAGCTCGTTGGCGAGGCCACGACCTTCCTTCTCCAGAACGTCAAAGATCGCGATGCTTGCACCCTCTTCGGCCATGCGGATCGCGCAGGCCCGTCCTATGCCGACTCCACCTCCGGTGATGATTGCTGTCTTGCCCGAGAGCCTTTCCATGATGTGTCTCCTGTCAGATTCAATGCGGGGGACTTCACACACGACCAGCCAGTGGCGGCATTGATCGAGCGCAAGATCAAAATTAAGAATTGTTCATATTTTCTGACAGTCTGCCTGTCGTAAACTCAACGTGCGGAGGATCATGCATGAGCTTTCGCGACATCCTTGTTCACTTGAAGTCCCACGAAGACTGGTCGCCACATATCGACCATGCGATCAGCACTGCAAAGCTGTTCTCGTCCCATCTGCGCGCCCTCGTCACGTTTCACGAGGTTGTGATGTTGCGCAATTTGCCGCGTATTTCGGCACAAACTCTCGAAGACCAGATGGAGAAGGATGCCGCCATTGCGTTGCATCTCAAGACCCGGTTTCTGAAGGCTTGTGCCGACGCCGGGGTCGTGGGCTCCTTCGATCTGGCAGAAGGTGCTGCGGGAGAACTCATACCCTGGGCGGCGCGCTTCCACGACCTCACCATCATCGAGCAACGCCAACCTGATATCGATGAACTGGGGTTCGATGCCGCAGAAGAGGCAGCGCTGAGTGCCGGTCGCCCCGTGCTTCTGATCCCGCGCCGCGGGCAATCCCATCCTGCGCCAGAACACATTCTCGTGGCGTGGAATGGGAGCGCCATGGCTGCTTCTGCAGTCCAGGGTGCGCTGCCTTTCATCCAGACTGCCAAGAAGGTAACGATCTGCTCCGGTGAATTGCGCCTCCCTCTGAGGCCTGGCAGCCGAATTCCGGACATGTCGCTTGCGGGCCATCTTAAGAGACATGTCGCTGAAGTCGTCGAGGAAAAGACCCGGCTCGGTCCGGCTCTCGTCGGCGAACATCTTCTTGACCGGGCGAACGAACTCGGATGCGGGATGATCGTGATGGGTGCATTTGGCAGGCCGTGGTGCTCCGAGTATCTGCTCGGCGGCGCCACCCGCCACATCCTGAAGCACATGACCGTTCCGGTCCTGACAGGACGATAGGCCTGCCGGTCGTGGCGTCGGGTCCAAGTCAAAAGAGCCCCGAAGGGACCTCTGTGGAATAGGGAGGCTCGACATGACCGTCAGCCTGTATCTGCCACTCAGGACCTACCCAGATCCAATTGAGGAAGGCATCCTCCCCGTCGTAGTCGACATGGCTCGCCACATCCGGGCCAGCATCACGGGTGCGGGAGTTGAGGTTGACATTCCGCCGGTCAAGAACAAGCTGGCGGAGGCCATTCTCCATCTTCAGGAACAGATCAGAGCCGTAGAACAGACGAGTCGCGCCAATTGCGAGAGGTTGCTCAAGGAGCTTGTGAGGCTCGGCGCAAATTCGGATGTGCCCATCGCGTGCGAACTATTGCGGGCGCACCCCGCCTTAATCGACGATGTGGTTGTTCAAGCAGCGCGTCTTCATGATTTCACGGTTCTTCCCATGCCGCTGAATGATCCCGCTGCTCAAGGCACCGGAGAAGCGCTGGTGTTCGGCAGCGGCAGGCCGGTGCTGCTCCTGCCCGAAGTAGACAGCGGTCAACTGGCGCTCGACACGGTGGTCATCGCGACGGATATCGGCAGGGTCGCTGCGAGGGCGATGTTCGATGCGCAGCCCTTCGTGCAACGCGCCGCCCGGGTCCACGTCGTAACCGTGACAGGCGAAAAAGACATCAGTCATGGCAACCGAGCGGCGCTGGCTTCTCACTTCGCAAGACGAGGGCTCTCACCGCAGCTTGTTCAACTGGATGCCAAGGGCGAGCCTGTTGCAACCGTTCTCCAGAAATACTGCGATCAACAGGGCGGCGCACTGCTCGTCATGGGAGCTTTCGGGCATTCGAGGTTGAGGGACTTTGTTCTCGGAGGCGCAACACGAACAATCCTCACTGAGGCACGGCATCCGGTTCTGATGAGTTATTGAGGTGCCATGGCGGCCGTATACCGACAACGGCATCAGTCTTTTTCCGGCGGGGCAAAGCGAAATCCTGCGAAATCCATACCGAGCGCCAATTTCCGCAATTCTACCACGTACTTCGCTTCTCCCCGCCGAGAGAGTTCGCACCCAGTACCTTTCCCTCCGCCATTTAAATAATTGATATTGAATGATAATTTGCCTCTGCGGTGCCGCGTGGAATTGGCGCGCACCTACCGCGGCTTACGCGTGTTCGCCATCGCCCGGTCGTAACCTGAGTGTGATCTTCGATGTTCTTGGCTTCTGCGTCGACCAGGAGAACCGGATTAGTCTGCTATCGATGGATTGAATTCCAAACCACACATGCGATCCCACCGTAGAACAGCCTGATATCCTTACGCGGGAGGTGAAATGCATAACCTTCTCAATAGGTTCGTGGGCCGTGCCGGCGGAAATCTCATCTCCGCGGGGACAGCCTCGCTGAACTGGGCGACGCTTCGGGCAATGTCTCCTCTCAAATACCTGATGGGAGTGACGTGTGTGCTCATCGTCACGCTTGCCCTCTTGGAACCGGCGAGTTCGGCAGTGCTTAACCTGCCATCCAGAACGCTTTTCTGGTCCCTTCACCTCATTCCAGCCACGATATTTGCTTGGGTGATCAGTGGCTGGCTCTTCAACACTCGCGTGTCACGCCGCCTCTCGCCTTGGGTAGTGCTTGTGATCGCCGGAGCTGTGACCGGCCTGCTGCTCGCACCGATCTCTGTCACGCTGGAAACACTTCTCGGCGTCCTCGATAGAACTGAGACCGAGTTGAGGCCCCTGCGATTTTCTGCAGAAGTCTGGCTGAATGAGTTAAAGGGCGAACTACACGATATACCCCTGAAAACCGCGAGTTTGTGGCCGTTGATGAATGCATTCGTCGTGTGGCGTATTGGCGGAATGCGCGATTACGGCGTCGGCGGCTCGCCGTATGAAATCCGGTTGTCCGATCTTTCTGTCATGACACAGGCTGAGACGTCGCCGATGGCGGATAGTTCGTCGACGGAGGCAAGAACCGAGCTGAATGGAAAAGATACCGCCCCGAAACGGAGTGCATCAAGCACCGAGACCTCAGGCTTTCTTGCAAGGCTACCCACACGGCTTGGCAGGGACATTGTTTTCGTGGAAGCTCAGGAGCACTATCTGCGTATCGTGACAAGCCGTGGGGAACATCTTCTCCTTCAGGGCCTCACACATGCAATCACGGAGCTCGAAGAGAGTGGCTTCGATGGTATTCAGATTCATCGCTCTGTTTGGGTGGCATGGAAGCACGTCAAGAATGTCGATATTCGTGCGGGCGCCGTATCGATAGTTGTTTCAACGGGCGCTAGTTGGAAGATCAGCCGGCGCAGGGCGAAGGCGTTCCTCGCGGCGGGGCGGCAGCGTCTCACGTAGGATGTTGCATCGATCCGCGTCAGTCACAACGCGCGATCTGCAGGGACGCGAAGCGTTGCTGTTGGTTGGCGTCGTTGAAACAAAAGAAGCTTGACTGGCAGCCAGACGTCTGACCCGTCCTTAGTCTTGTCAGACAGCAATTCGATGTTTCATATGCGACTTCGGCCAATGGTTCCGGGAAAGTCGCCGGATCATTCTGGCGGCGGTGGCCAGCGAGAGCTGGGACCAGATCAGCTCTGGCGAAACGGGCAAGGGATCGAGAGCGATACTGATCTGCCGCTTCTGGGCCGTGGCCAGCCTTCCGGTATCTGCTTGAGACTCTGAAGGATCAATACAACGGTCGTTTCAATACGCAGGGCGTCTGCGAGACGTATCAACCGCATATCGTCGCCAGAAACACGAAAGGCCCGGTCGACGCCGGGCCTTCAGAGAGTCATGCAACGCGCCTCAGAAGCGGATCTTGGCCGTCGCGCGGACCACGCTGAACTGATAGTCGACGTCCCCCTTGCCCCGGATGCCAACAAGCTCTCCTTCATCGTCATTTACGGTCTCGCCGAGGTCGGTGCTCCAGTCAGCCGATCCGAGATCGACATAGAGATACTCGATGCCGAGGCTCCAATTGTCGATGCCGTACTCCATGCCCGCGCCGACCGTCCAACCCCAGTTCGTGGCGTCCGTCGCGCCGGTGTAGTAGCGGTTGGACTCGGGATCGTCGTCCTCCAACTCTGTCGCATCGATCTTGACCGAAGCTTCCATCTTTCCGTAGGCAAGTCCACCGGTGCCATAGAATAGGAAATTGTCGGCGGCGAAGCCGACACGTCCACGCAGGGTTGCAAACCAGTCGGCCGAGAAGGAGGTGCGGGCAGTACCATAGAGTTCCTCTTCACCGGCCCCAGGGTCGCCCAGTAATCCGCCCAGCTCGTTCAGCTGGTCGCTGATGTTGCTGGTGGCGTCATTGCCGAACCCAGCATAATTCATGTCAGCCTCGATACCGAAAACGAGGCTGTCATGCTGCCAGTTGTAGCCGATCAGCGCTCCGCCGGTGAATACAGATTCGTTGCTTCTCAGATTGGCGCCGATGTCGTCGAGCAGGTCGTTGATTTCGCTGGCGCTTCCGCCACCAATCACGTCAGGCCCGGTGTAATTGAAGTCGTGATTGACCTCGGAGTTGTTGAAACCGGCTCCGGCATTCAGGCCAAGGTAGAAGCCCGACCAGTCATAGGCTGCCGGCAAGACGTCAGCGGCCTTGGCGGCAGTCGTCGGAATCGCTGCGGACACGATGGCTGTTGCCGCGAGAAAGAAAGTCCTCATAAATGGGTCCTCTATGTGCTTGGGCTGACGTGCGCAGCGCTATTGTTGCTGCAAATGACAACACCGTTTCAAAGTCAGGAGTTCCGAAAGATGGAAAACCAGCGATTCACCGGAGCATGATTGGAAACAGGCTGAAGTTCAGCAAGTGCTGCACGAATGGCCCGGAGTTTTTCATAAGCGGTCAAGACTACTGTCATGACCGCACTAAACATCTGAAATAATTGAATTTTCTTGTGTATAGAAAATTGTTCACCCTATGGCGGAGATTCACGAGCGGCACACTGAATTCATGAACGGCAGAGGTGAGGAGCTCAGGCCTGGGGGTTCCACGGATGTTGGCATTTGTTCCGGTCAAGCTGTTCCAGTAGCTTGAGGGAGTGGCACAGACGGTCGCGCAGCATGAATGGCGACGAAAGGACTGATTTCCCTCAAGCCCCGCAGAGCGTAACCACCTGCTCATCAGGTTTGCAGGGGCGCCCGTATCAGTGCCGCGCAACAAAGACCTTACGTTGGCCGCGAAGTTCCCTAAACCCCTGGAATTCAGGCGGACAGAAGCCGCACCGGGCCTGAGGGGCCCGATGCGAACACTGAAACCTCTTGAAGGGAGTGGTCAGCTTCCGAAATGGGTGGCAACCGCGTTGGCGGCGGCATCGACAGCGTCTTCCCGGTCATAGAAGGAGAACTGGTCTATGCCGTTCAGCCAGGTCATCACGGCTTCTCCCTTGTACGCCTTGAGAAACGCACGAACGCCGTCGGGAATGGCGGCCGCCTCCGAATGGATGACGGCCAGAGGCTTATCGAGAGCGGGGGCGTGATTGGCCGGGAAATAGGTCAGCCAGCTCTCCCAGCTGAGATTGTTCCATTTGTTGTCATAGGCGGGGATCGCGCCACGCGCCGGTTCAAAATAGTAGCCACCGATCGGCATCAACACGCCTTCCGCGCCTGCGGGGCCGGCTGCCGGAATGATCACGCCGCCCGGCTTCTCTGCCGCAGCCGACGCGAGCCCGCGCAGCATTTCAACGCCGCTGGCGCCGCCATAGACCGCTTCGACGATCGTCTGGTTCTGTAGCCAGGGCGCGACAAGGCCGACCCGCTGAACCAGCGGATTGCCCGATACCGCATCGACCATGTAACCGGCCGAGGCGCAAATGCCGAGGCCGTTGATCCGCCCGGCGTCCACCTCCGGCGCTTGTGCCACGGCTGCGAAGGCGGATTTCAGGTCGCTGATCTTGGCCTGCGGGTCTTCCTTGAACCGGATGTTGCCCGGAAGATCACCGGATTTTCCCCAGCCGCGGAAGTCGAAGGTGAAGGCTGCAAAGCCGCGCTCGACCATTTCTTCTGCGTACTCACGGGGCATCTGCTCCTCGACGCTGGTCCATGCTCCGGTCACAACCACGACCGGCAGTTTGGTTCCCGCCTGGAAATCCGAAGGAAGGTAGAGCGTTCCAGAGAGGGTCGCACCCTCATTCTCAAAGGTGATTGTCCTGGTCTTCGTCTCGGCCATGGCGGCCGCCGAAAGCAGCAATGTGGTGGCCGAGAAGGCGATGGCAGAAAGGGCAGGTGTCTTCATGTCTCGTCTCCAGTTCTTGGGCATGCGCCCGGTGATACCGGTTCGAGCGTGACGGGTCTGGTTCTCCCAGACAGCCTCAAATCCTGCTTTTCTCTGGGCGAATCCTGCGAAAACAGGGCTTCAGCTGTCCCGGAAAGCGCCGGGGGTCATCCCGAACTGACGCCTGAAATGCTGCCCGAAGCGGCTGACGTCTTCGTAGCCCACCCGGTGGGCGATTTCGGCGATGCTCAATTTCGTCGACTTCAGCAGCGCCTGGGCGGTCTCCAGCCGGGTTCTGATCACATATTGCAAGGGCGATGCTCCTATCGCTGCCTTGAACGATCTTGCGAAGTGGAAGGTGCTCATTCCCGCCTCCGCAGCCAGGCCCTCCAGCGATAAGTCATCCCCGAGATGCGCGTGCACATGCTCAACAGCCCGCCGTAACCGCATGTCGTCCAGCGGTGCCTGCGCCGTGGGAGGAGGAGCGACTGTTTTCACCAGTTGCAGGGCCAACGCTCTCGACATGGTCTCGCGATACATCCTGCCGCCAGCGCCGAAGTTCTCCGCCGACAGGACCAACTGCACAACAAGCGGATCAAGTGCGCCTACCGTGCGGAACACATCCCCTTTTGCTGCGCCCGCATCACGAAGCAGCGTATCTTCAATGGCAACCGTCACAAGTAAGAGTTGTTCATCGTATTCGCATATTCCCTCTGTGCCCGCTGAAAACACCCAGCCTTGCTTTTGCGAGAGGGGAATGCACTCTCGGCGGTCACCGCCAACTGCGAGCCGATGGGATGGCTGATCCGTCAGGAAAATCCCCACCGTCAGCCTTTCGAGCCGGAAGGCACCGCCTCCGGCGGGCAGTATCTGAGTTCTGACAGACAGCTCAGCCATTGATTTTACATGGGGCTGGTTGCGGGAGTGTCAATAGCCGGGCGAAGACCGCGCCAGCCTCCGTGGACAATAACCAAGGTTATGCCCGGGCTCGGTTTTGAGGCAGCATGCTGCCCCGGATACATCAGCAATTCGAACTCCGTCTGGCCTCAGCTGCCAAGGCCTTCTTGGCCCCGATCCGATTGGGCGACATGTGCCCTGATCAGCAAGGGGACGGCGGCAACCTACTCAGTAGAAGAGGTCTTTCTTTACGACAGTGTAAACAGTTGAAATCAATATATTTTTTGCATTCACTTCTCGGGATCTCGCAATGACTTCGAAGGACCTGGAAAGCGAGAGGCCAAGCATCGCGAGCAGAAAAGGTCCCTGCCCACAAAGGTGGCTCTGCACACGGGAACACTTGAAAGCCGGGCTTGATTGACGTACCTCAGAAACAACCCTGGGCTTTTGAGACGACACAATGAGCAGACCAACCGTTCACGATATTGCTCGCGAAGCGGGTGTCAGTCTTGCGACTGTCGACCGTGTTCTGAATGGCCGGCCGCGAGTCCGCGACAGCAGCATCAAGCTTGTGATGGGGGCTGTTGAGAAGCTTGGGTACGTTCGCGATATCTCTGCGGCAAATCTCGCCCGGCGCAAGCAATACCGTTTCGCATTTGTTTTTCCAGACGGGCAGGGCCAGTTTCTCGAAACCGTTCACAGGGCGTTTGCCGATGCTTCGCAGTTAGTTGGCAGCGAACGCCTGTCGCTCGACTCGGTTCAGGTGCCAATCGGCGATCCGAATGCCACTGCAAGGGTTCTGACCGGGTTGCTCGCCGAAGGGTTTGACGGGGTGGCAATCATGTGTCCGGAAACCCCGCAAGTCCGAGACGCCGTGATGCGGCTGAAGCAGGCCGGAGTGGCGGTCGTTGCCATGATTTCAGACTTGCCAAGTTCACCGCGCGACCGATTTGTTGGTGTGGACAACGTTGCGGCCGGCAGGACTGCTGGCGCACTGATGGGGCGGTTTCTTGGCGAAAGAGCCGGACAAGTGCTTGTCATATCGGCTTCTCTCGCGTCACGCGATAACATGGAGCGGCGCTACGGTTTTGACAGCATCATCTCCGAACGATTTCCAAGCATTGAAGTTCTGCCGACCATCGAATCCCGTCAGGACGACACGCGTCTCACCTCAATCGTGCGAAATGTACTGGTTCAGCATCAAGAAATAAGGGGTGTCTATTCACTGGGCAGTGAGAACTTGGCCGTCCTTGATGCGCTTCGCGCCGCCGGTACGCTCGAAGGCGCCGCTGTGATCATGCATGAGTTGACCCCAGTAACGCGGGCCGCCCTCGCGTCTGATGAGATCGATGTCGTCATCATGCAGAATGTCGGTCACATTGTGCGGAGCTCAATCCGTGTTCTCCGGGCACATGTCGACCAGTCTGTGATCGTGGAATCCCAGGAGCGAATCCGTATTGAGATTGTCACGAAAGAGAATCTGCCGCCCGAATGAGACGGCAGAGAAGTCTGCCCGTAGCTGCTGTCTGATGCCAACTCTGGGACTAGTGACCTGGGATCGGGCTCCCCTTCCGTCTTTTCGCTTGCAGCAGCGTCAAGGCTGAAACCTCGAACTCGACGCATTTCTGGAGGGCCGCCGGGTCAGGCGGGAGAGAGTTCGTCACCACGCGACACACATAAAGAGGTACGTACGTCACAAAATCTGTTGACAAGATGTACGTACCGCTCTAGCGTTCAGTCCGCATGTAATCGAGCTTCCGGCTGAAGAGGCCGCGGAGTTCTCAAGAAAGGCGAGGAAACGGAAATGAATAAGAGAATATTGCTGAGTGCTGCGGCGCTGGCCGCAGCCAGTTCGTTGGGAGCATCTGCGGCTCAGGCCGAGGAGCTGACGTTGTGCTGGGCCGCCTGGGACCCCGCGAATGCTCTGGTGGAGTTGTCGAAGGACTTTGAGGCCAAGTCCGGCCACAAGATGAAATTCGAATTCGTGCCGTGGCCGAACTTTGCCGACCGCATGCTCAATGAGCTGAACTCGGGCGGAAAGCTCTGCGATCTGATGATCGGTGACAGCCAATGGATCGGCGGTTCGGCGGAGGCCGGGCACTACGTGAAGCTCAACGAGTTCTTTGATGCCAATGGCATCAAGATGAGCGACTTCGTTCCGGCCACCGTTACAGGCTATGCAGAGTGGCCGAAGAACACTCCAAACTATTGGGCACTGCCTGCCTTCGGCGATGTCGTAGGCTGGACCTACCGCAAAGACTGGTTTGAACGGCCTGAGATCCAAAAGGAGTTCAAGGAAAAGTATGGGCGTGATCTTGGTCCGCCGGCCACCTTCGCCGAGCTCAAGGATATCGCAACATTCTTCCAGAACCGTACGATCGATGGAAAAAC
>DAISVW010000065.1:0-9986 GCA_036826695.1 Aestuariivirga sp. | reverse complement strand
CCTATCTCATTCCGCATTTCCAGCTTGCTACCTGGATCGCCATCGCCGTGGTGTTCTGCGAGCTCTGGGCGATCTCGTGGATACGCTACAAATACATGGACACGCCGTTTCTCAGGGCCTCGATGCAGGTGGCGGTGGGCGGCTTCCTCGTCTTCCTCACCGGCATCCTGATCGGCAGCGCGTGAGGATCAGGCGAGCCTGATCAGCACGGCGCCCGCCACGATCAGCAGCGCGCCGGCGAGCCTCGGCAGGCTCACCGGTTCCTTCAGCAGCTGCATCGACAGCAGCATCACCACCAGAATGCTGGTTTCGCGCAATGCTGCCACGCTGGCGATCGGCGCCTTGGTCATGGCCCAGATGGCGATCCAGTAAGCGCCGCCGGAGAGCAGCGCGCCGACGATGCCGGTCTTCCAGTAGGGCGCCACCTGGCGGATGACGCCGGGCCCGCGCGAGACCAGTCCGGCGGCGGCAAGAAACACGGCGTCGAAGGCGAACACCATGCCGGCATAGGCGGAGGGCTGGCCTGACGCGCGGCCGCCTAGGCCGTCGACGATCGTGTAGGCGGCGATGAAGACCGAGGTGCCGTTGTCGAAGAACAGCGTGAGGCCGCCAAGCCGCAGGCCGCGCCGGCCAACGAGGCTCACCGCCCAGATGCCCGCCACCAGCAGCGCCACGCCGGCGCCGCTCATGAAATTCACGTCCTCATGCATCAGGCCCCAGGTGACGAGCAGCGTGAGCAGGGGTGCTGCGCCGCGCGAGATGGGATAGACCTGGCTCAGATCGCCGGTGCGGTAGCTGCGGACCAGGAAGAGATTGTAGCCCAGATGCAGCACGCCCGAGACGAAGGCATAGGGAATGCTGGCGGCGGCGGGCGCGGGAAACACCAGAAGCATGGCGATGCCGCCAACCCCCATCAGCGTCTGGATCAGCAGCAGCGACAGGAACCGGTCAAGCCTGAGCTTGACCAGCACGTTCCAGCTGGCATGCATGACGGCCGCCGCGAGCACGGCCAGAAAGACGTGAGGTTCCAATTCGGATACTCCGCGGCCCCCGCATAGCCGATGACGGCTGAAACGCGAAGCGCTCAGCAGTCGTTGCAGCTGAGCCTGGCGGACATGCGTGGGATCAGAACCACCTGCCGTTGCATGGTGGCTGACGAGAAGCCCGGATGATCATGGCCGAGAAAGCCTGTGACCGGAGATCATGCATGCGGGATGGATAACCGGTGCCTCAGCCCGGGTCGCTCTCGCTGATCTGCTGCCAGGTGTTGGGCTGCGAAAGCATCTTTCGCAGATAGGCCATGTTCTCTTCCACCTGCTTGGGCGGCAGGTCCTTGCGGGCGAGCGCCGTTGCCTCGTCGAAGCGGCCCTGCAGCCCCACCACCAGTGCCCGATTCTGCCGGATCCGGGGTGGCTTGCCGGAGGCGGGCAAGGCATCGGCCTTGCGCAGTTCCGCCTCCGCCTGTTTGAGATTGCCTTCGAGCGCATAGGACATGGCGAGATTGTTCAGCACCGTCACGTTCTCCGCATCGGCGGCCAGCGCCTTCCGATATTCTCCCCGCGCCTTCTCGTAGAGGCCCTGCTGGTCATAGGCCGAGCCCAGCGCCGCGGCGACGCGCCAGTCGGTCTCGCCATTGCGCTGCGCGGCTTCGAGAATGGGAATGGCCTCAGCCGGGCGCCCGGCGGCCACCAGCTTTCGTCCATAGAGACCTGCGAGGCGCGGCTCGCCGGGGTTCAACTCAACCAGCTTGCGGTAGACGCCAAGCTGCTCATCGGTCTTGCCCGTCGCCTCGAGTCCGTTGGCATAGGCGAGGCCTTTGTTGATATCTTTGGGGTTGGCCCGCCACTCGGCATTGAGGTCCGCCAGGCCATCGAGAGAGACGGGTGCGGTCGATGCCGTCGTGAGCCTGCCATCGCCGGTCATTTGCGGCGCGGTCTTGCTGCAGGCCGCGAGCAGCGCGGCAATCGCCAGCACGGCGAAAGCGGCGCCATCCCGCCTGACCCAAGACCCGCGCGAACCCCACCGTGTTTCCATGTCCTGACTCTGCCCGGCACTCGTCAAATATTGATTAACCATGCTGCGGTTTCACGATAAGGAGGCCAAAACCGCGGAGCCGCCATGACCGATCCCGAAACCATGCTGACTGCCTCGACCCGGGGCGCAATCCCGATTGCCGCCGTTAGCGCCGAGGCATGGCCGGCGGCCCGCGCGAAGCTTGCGCCCGGCTTGCGACGCTGGGCGGATGCCAATGGTTTCAAGGCACAGCGGGGGCGCGTGCTCTGCCTGCCGGATGCGGCGGGCGCGGTGGAGCGGGTACTGGTGGGTACGGCGCCGGAAGATGACGCCTTCCTGCTGGCCGGGGCCTGCCGCTCACTGCCCGAGGGCGTCTACGCGATCGAGGGCGCTGTGCGGCGGCCAGACCTCGTGGCGCTGGGCTGGTGTCTCGAGGCCTATGATTTCGACCGCTACCGCAAGCCGGCGGCCACGCCGCCGCGGCTGATGTGTCCGGCTGGTGTCGACAGGGAAGCAGTGCTGCGGGCCGCCCGCGCCAGCTATCTGGTGCGCGACCTCGTCAACACGCCGGCCTCCGACATGGGCCCGGACGAGCTCGAGCAGGCGGCCCGCGGGCTTGCCCGGAAATACCGCGCGCCATGCAGGGTCGTCTCCGGACGCTCCCTGGAGCGGGGCTTCCCGATGATCCATGCTGTGGGCAGGGCGAGCCCCCGCGCCCCGCGGCTCATCGATTTTTCCTGGGGGCCGGTGCGCGCGCCGAAGGTGACGCTGGTCGGCAAGGGCGTGTGTTTCGATACCGGTGGTCTCGATATCAAGCCGTCTTCCGGCATGGCCCTGATGAAGAAGGACATGGGAGGCGCGGCGAATGTGCTGGGCCTCGCCCAGATGATCATGGCGGCCCGCCTGAAACTGCGGCTGCGGGTGCTCATTCACGCCGTCGAGAACTCGATTTCCGGAGATGCTTTCCGCACTGGCGATGTGTTGCGGAGCCGCAAGGGGATTACCGTCGAGATCGGCAACACCGACGCCGAGGGACGCCTCATCCTCGGCGATGCCCTGGCGCTGGCCGACGAGGAATCGCCTGACCTGCTGATCGACATGGCGACCCTGACCGGCGCGGCGCGCGTGGCGATGGGGCCCGATCTGCCGCCCTTCTTCACCGATGATGACGCGCTGGCGGCAGCCATCGTGGAAGCGGGCGTTGCCGTGAACGACCCGGTGTGGCGGCTGCCGCTGTGGCGGCCCTACACGCGGCTCTTCGAGTCATCCGTCGCCGACGTGAACAACGCGGGCGAGTCAGGCTTTGCCGGCGCCATCACCGCGGCGCTGTTTCTCCGCCGCTTCGTGGAGAAAGCCAAAGCGCACGTGCATTTCGATGTCTTCGCGTGGACGCCGCAGCCCCGGCCCGGCCGGCCGAAAGGCGGTGAGGCGCAGGCGATGCGGGCCCTGTTCGAGGTGATCCGCAGCCGCTACCCGGCCTGAGCCGCGATCTCATGCCAACCGCACATGCCGTGATGCAGCGATGACCGGACCTGACAAGCGACTTCATGCCTATCGCGAGGATCTCGCCGATGCCGCGCTTGCCGGCCGCGTCGAGGCCCGGCGCTTCGTCAGCCCGCGGCCGATGCGGGTCATCGAGCCCATCCTGCCGCTCTACAGGGAGCCGCGCTTCGATGCCATGCAGCTCACCCAGGCGCTGCTGGGCGAAACCGTGAAACTGTTCGACGAGCAGGAAGGCTGGGCCTGGGTGCAGCTCGCGCGCGACGGCTATGTGGGCTACGTGAACGCCAATGCCCTCGGCGCGACCGGCCTGGCGCCGAGCCACCGCGTGGCGGTGCCGTCGACCTTTCTCTACCCCGCGGCGAACCTCAAGTCGCAGCCGGCGCTGGCGGTGCCCCTCAACGCCGAAGTGACGGTGACGGAGCAGCAGGGGGCTTTCTCGCGGCTCGGCGACGGGCGCTTCGTGTTCAGCCAGCACCTGCAGCCCGTGGGCGTGTTCGAGCCTGATTTCGTGGCGGTGGCCGAGCGCTTTCTTCATGTGCCCTATCTGTGGGGCGGAAAGTCCGTGCAGGGCCTCGATTGCTCAGGCCTCGTGCAGCTGGCGCTCGAAGCCGCAGGCGTCGCGGCGCCGCGTGACAGCGACATGCAGGAGGCAGCACTTGGAAGCTCCATCCCGCATGATGACTTCAGCGCGCTGCGGCGCGGCGATCTCATCTTCTGGGACGGCCATGTGGGCATGATGACCGACGCCGTCACCTTGCTGCATGCCAATGGCCACCACATGATGGTCGTGGCGGAGCCGCTGGCGGACGCCGTGGAGCGCATCGCAAGCCGTTACGGGCGGATGACCAGCGTGCGGCGGCTTCAGTAACCGCGCGCGCGGTCGACCAGATTGTCCAGTTTTTCGCCGCGCCGGTGGCGGCGGATGTTGCCCGCGACATAGGCGCAGATCGTCTCGGGGTCGCTGTCGGCCGCGCAATGCGGCGTCACCGTGACGCGTGGATGGGTCCACAACGGACTGTCCGGCGGCAGTGGCTCCGTGGCGAACACGTCAAGCGTCGCCGCCAGAAGCTCGCCAGCGTCGAGCGCCGCGATGATGTCGGCCTCCACCTGCTGGCGGCCGCGGCCGGCGTTGATGACGACCGGGGCGCCCAGCGGCCCGTTGCGCGCCAGCTTGCGGATCGTCGCGCGGTTGATGATGCCGTCGGTGTCAGGCGTTGCCGGCAAGAGCGAGACCAGCACGTCGGTGCGCGCCAGGAAGGCATCGAATTCCGCCGCGCCCGCGAAGCTCTCGACACCGGGAATGGATTTTCGGCTGCGGCTCCAGCCCGCGACCGGAAAGCCGATGTCGCGCAGTTTGAGAGCGGAATCGGTGCCCATCACCCCCATGCCCATGATGCCGATGCGGAGGTCCTTGGCCGCATGGGTGGGGAAGGAATCCCAGACCTTGCGCTTCTGGTTTTCCTCGATGCGGCGCTGCTGGCGGTGGTGGTAGAGCACATGCAGCACGATGTATTCGGTCATGCGGCCGGTGAGATCCGGGTCGTTGACGCGCACGATGGGAATGTCGGTTGGCAGCGTCGGGTCCTTCAGGATGGCGTCGACTCCGGCGCCCAGCGACATGATCACCTTGAGGTTGGGCAGGCTTTTCACCACGCCAGGCGGCGGCAGCCAGGCGGCGCAATACTCGACATCGGCCACCTTGCCCATGCGGTCCGGCCAGACGCGCACATCGAGGTCCGGCGCCACCTTCTTCATGGCTGCCGTCCAGACGTCCACGGGCCAGGTCGGGAGAATGAACAGAAAGGCCATTATTGTTTCACCACATCTTCGGGCGCCGCCTTGAGGTTCAGCGCCGCCGCGATCAGCGCCCTGGTATAGTCGGTCTTCGGGTTGGTGAAAACCTCCGCCGTGGGGCCGCTTTCGACGGTCACGCCGTTACGCATCACGATTACCTCGTTGGCGAGTGCCCGCACCACCCGGAGGTCATGGCTGATGAACAGATAGGCGAGATTGTGCTTCGTCTGGAGAGCCCGGAGGAGATCGACGATCTGCGCCTGCACCGACATGTCGAGCGCCGAGGTAGGCTCGTCCAGCATGATGAAGCGTGGCTCGAGCGCCAGCGCGCGGGCAATGGCGATGCGCTGGCGCTGGCCGCCTGAGAATTCATGCGGGTAGCGGTCCATGGTCTGAGGGTCGAGGCCCACTTCGGAGAGGGCCTTCGCCACGATGGCGCGCCGCTGCTCGTAATCATGCTCGCGGCCCAGCACGGTGAGGCCTTCCTCGACGATCTGCTGGATCGACAGCCGCGGCGACAGCGATCCGAACGGGTCCTGGAAGACAATCTGCATCTCCTTGCGCAACGGCCGCATCAGCGCCGTGTTGTAGCCGTCGATGCGCTGGCCCATGTAGACGATCGGTCCCTCCGACCGGATCAGCCGCAGAAGCGCCAGGCCCAGCGTCGTCTTTCCGGAACCGGATTCGCCTACCACGCCCAGCGTCTGGCCTTGCCGCACCACTGCGTCGACGCCATCCACCGCCTTGATGTGCCCCACGGTCTTGCGGAAGAAGCCGCGTTTTACAGGAAACCACACTTTCAATCCCGTGGTTTCGACAACACTTGGCGCGGAGGGATCACTGGGCGGCGGCGCGCCCTTGGGCTCCGCGGTCAGCAGCAGCTTCGTGTAGGGGTGCTGCGGCGCCGCGAACACTTGTCTGGCGTCGCCTTGCTCCACGGCCTTGCCGCGCTGCATGACGACGATCTTGTCGGCCATCTGGCGCACGATGCCGAGGTCATGGGTGATGAGCAGCATGGCCATGCCGAATTCGGCCTGCAGGTCCTTCAGCAGCTTCAGGATCTGCGCCTGCACGGTAACGTCGAGCGCGGTGGTGGGCTCGTCGGCGATCAGCAGGTCCGGGTTGTTGGCGAGCGCCATGGCGATCATCACGCGCTGGCGCTGGCCGCCCGACAGCTGGTGCGGATAGTCGAGGAGCCTCGGCTCCGGATCGCGGATGCCGACCTTGCCCAGCAACTCAACGATGCGGGCGCGCGCCGCCTCGCCTTTCAGGTTCTGGTGCAGCTCGAGGATTTCGCCGATCTGCCGCTCCACCGTGTGCAGCGGATTGAGCGAGGTCATCGGCTCCTGGAAGATCATGGTGATGTTGTTGCCGCGCACGCGGAGCAGGTCGCGTTCATCGGCATCGAGCAGCTCCTCGCCCTTGAAACGCACCGAGCCGGACGGATGCGAGGCGGCCGGGTAGGGCAGGAGCTTGAGGATCGACAGCGCGGTCACCGACTTGCCCGAGCCGGATTCCCCCACCAGCGCCAGCGTCTCGCCCCTGGCGATGCTGAACGACACCTTGTCGACCGCCAGCGAGACATTACCGCCCTGCGTGAAGGCGACTGAGAGATCCTTGATCTCGAGCAGGGGCGCGGTCATGCGAAGGTCTTCCGCGGATCGAGCGCGTCGCGCACTGCCTCGCCGATGAAGACGAGCAGGGAGAGCATGACGGAAACGACGAAGAAGCCGGTGAGCCCCAGCCATGGCGCCTGCAGGTTGTTCTTGCCCTGGGCGATCAGCTCACCCAGCGAAGCCGAGCCGGGCGGCAGGCCGAAGCCGAGGAAATCGAGCGAGGTGAGTACGGTAACCGAGCCCGCCAGGATGAAGGGCATGAAGGTCACGGTGGAGACGACCGCGTTGGGCAAGAGATGCTTGAACATGATCCGCGCATCCGACAGGCCCAGCGCCCGGGCGGCGCGTACATATTCGAAATTCCGGGCACGGAGGAATTCGGCGCGCACCAGCCCCACGATCGCCGTCCACGAGAACAGGATCTGGATGAACAGCAGGATCCAGAAAGTCGGCGTGATGAAGGCGGCAAGGATGATCAGCAGGTAGAGGCCGGGCATGGCCGTCCAGATTTCGATGAAGCGCTGGAAGATCAGGTCCGTCCAGCCGCCGAAATAGCCCTGCACGGCGCCCGCCGCCATGCCGATCAGCGAGGAGACCACGGTGAGGATCAGCCCGAAGGCCACCGATACCCGGAAACCGTAGATGAGCCTTGCCACGACATCGCGGCCCTGGTCGTCGGTACCGAGCCAGTTGAGGTTTCCAAACATGCAGTTGGGGTCGTCTACGCCCAGGGGATACTTGGCACAGGCCTGATCGCGGGTGAGCTGGAAGGCGGGCGGCGCAGGCGCTGGCATCGGCAATTCATTGTTGACGGTGTTGTAGGAATAGCGGATCAGCGGCCAGATCATCCAGCCATTGGCCTGGATTTCCTCCTGATTGACGGGATCGCGGAAATCGGTACGGGCCAGGAAGCCGCCAAACTTCGATTCCGGGTAGTCCACGAAAGTGGGGAAGAGCCACTCGCCCTTGTAAGACACAAGAACAGGCCGGTCATTGGCGATGAAGGGCGCGAAGACTGAGATCAGAAACAGCACCGCGAAAATCCAGAACGACCAGAAGCCGCGCCGGTTCTGCCGGAACAGCTGCCAGCGGCGCTGGTTGAGTGGCGTGATGCGGAGCGCCATGGCTCAGACGTCCCGCTTCTCGAAATCGATGCGCGGATCGATCCAGGTATAGGTGAGGTCGGAGATCAACTGCACGATGAGCCCCATCAGCGTGAAGATGTAGAGGCTGGCGAAGACGATGGGGTAGTCGCGGTCGAGTGTCGCCTTGAAGAACAGATAGCCCAGCCCATCGAGCGAGAAGATCGTCTCGATCAGCAGCGAGCTGGCGAAGAAGGCGCCGATGAAGGCGCCGGGAAAGCCGGCGATCACCAGCAGCATGGCGTTGCGGAACACATGGCCATAGAGCACCTGCCGCTCGGTGAGGCCCTTGGCGCGCGCCGTCATCACATATTGCTTGCGGATCTCGTCGAGGAAGGAATTCTTGGTCAGCATGGTCATGGTGGCGAAGGACCCGATCGCCATGGCGAACAGCGGCAGCGCCAGGTGCCAGGCATAATCGGCGATCTTGCCCAAGAGGCTCAGCTGCTCGAAATTGTCCGAGGTGAGGCCGCGCAGGGGAAACCAGCTGAAATAACTGCCGCCCGCGAAAAGGACGATCAGCATGATGGCGAAGATGAAGCTGGGGATGGCATAGCCGATGATGATTACGCCCGAGGTCCACACGTCGAAGGTGGAGCCGTCCTTCACCGCCTTGCGGATGCCAAGCGGGATCGACACCAGATACTGGATCAGGGTGAGCCACAGGCCGAGCGAGATCGAAACGGGCAGCTTCTCGGCGATGAGGCTGAGCACCGACCGGTCGCGGAAATAGCTCTGGCCGAAATTGAAGGTGAAGTAGTCGCGCATCATCAGCAGGAAGCGCTCGGGCGCTGGCTTGTCGAAGCCGAATTGCTTTTCCAGGCTCTTGATGAATTCGGGATCGAGGCCTTGCGCGCCGCGGTACTTGAAGGCGGTGGGGTCGGCCGCGCCGCCCTGCGTCTGCCCGCCGCCGCCCGCCTCGTTGCCGGTATTGCCGCTGATGCGGCCGGTCGAATCGGTGTCGGTGCCCTGCATCTTGGCGATCACCTGCTCGACAGGCCCGCCCGGCACGAACTGGATGACGGCGAAAGTCATCAGCATGATTCCCAGCAGGGTGGGGATCATCAGCAGAATGCGTTTGAGGATATAGGCGCCCATGAAGGGAGGTCAGTCACCGTTGGCGATTCGCTTGGCCTTCGCTTCCTCATACCACCAGGTGTCGGTGATTCCACGGTCGTACTTCGGCTTGACCGGCGGCTGCCCGAACTTGTCCCAGTAGGCCACCCAATGGCTACCCTTGTACCAGTTGGGCACCCAGAACTGCTCGGCGCGCAACACCCGGTCCAGCGCCCGGCCCGCCACGTCCAGTTCTTCGCGGCTCTTGGCCTCGACGATCTTGTCGATCAGCCCGTCGATGGCGGGCGAGGCCACGCCCGACATATTATAAGTGCCCGGCGCATTGGCCGACTCCGAGCCAAAGAAGATGCGCAAGCCGTCGCCCGGCGTCAGCCCGGCCATGAAGCGGCTGGAGACGACGTCATAATCATAGTTCTTGAGACGTTCCTGATACTGCGCGTCATCGACGCTGCGAATCGTAGCATTGACGCCGAGCAGTTTCAGGTTCTTCACATAGGGGCCGAGAATGCGCTCGAACACGGGGCTGTTGATCAGGAACTCGACATCCAGCGTCTCGCCCCCGGCGTTGCGGCGCATGGTGCCGTCGGTGGTCCAGCCGGCCTCGTCGAGAAGCCGCGAGGCCTCGCGCAGAAGATTGCGGTCCTGGCCGGACCCGTCCGAGACCGGCGGCAATTCGACCGCCGCGAAAACCTCTGGCCTCAGGCTGTCCCGGTAGGGCTCGAGCAGCGCCAGCTCATCGGCGGGTGGCGCGCCTTCCGCCTTGAGCGGCGAGCGCTCGAAGAAGCTCGCCGTGCGGGTATAGAGGCCGAAGAACAGGTTCGTGTTGGTCCATTCGAAATCG
>DAISVW010000064.1:0-9997 GCA_036826695.1 Aestuariivirga sp. | reverse complement strand
CACGGGGATGCCGGCAAGATCACGCCGGCGATGATTGAAAAGACGCGGATAGGCGTCATCCGCGGCGAGCATGATCCGAAGCCCAGGGGCGTGTCGCTCACCAACGCCACGGAACTGGGAACCGTTTATTCTCCCGCCGAGGTGGCGGCCATTTCATCCGTCATTCGCCCCAGGGGCATGAAGCTGCACATGGACGGCGCCCGCTTCGCCAACGCCATCGCCGGGCTCGGCTGCAGCCCGGCGGAGCTCACATGGAAGGCGGGCGTCGACGCGCTGTCCTTCGGGGCCACCAAGAACGGCGCCATGATGCTGGAGGCAGTGATCTTCTTCGATCTCGCGCTGGCCGAAGACTTTGCCTACCGGCGCATGCGCGGCGGCCAGCTTCTGTCCAAGGGCCGCTATCTCGGCGCCCAGATGGTTGCCTATCTCGAGGATGATCTGTGGCTGGAAAATGCGCAGCGCGCCAATGGGCTGGCCCGCAGGCTTGGCGACGGCCTCAGCAGCATCAAGAGCATCCGCATTCCCAACCCGGTCGAGGCCAACGAAGTGTTCGCGGTGATGCCGCGGCGGCTGTTTGACAGGCTACAGGCCGCGGGCGTCAAGTTCTATGACTGGATGCCGGACAGCCTTGGGGATGCCATCACACCGGATGAGATCTTCGCGCGCTTCGTGCTGTCCTTCGCGACGCCGGAACAGGATGTCGACGCCTTTCTCAGGCTGGCCTCCCGTCTGTCCTGAAGCGGGAGAGGACGTCAACAACCTCGTCATGCCATGGCGTGACCATGGCATCCTCTTCGTGCCGGCCAAAGAAGACCCCCGGATCAAGTCCGGGGGTGATGAGAGGGAGATGCAGGACCCCCGGGGGAAACCCCGGGGGCGATCAAGCTTCAGGCCGCCGGCCTGGCATCGAGCACCTGGGCGGGCTGCGCGGAATACACCGTGAAAGTACGGGACTTCAGCGCCTCCGGAACCTCGCGCTTCAGCGAGATGTGGAGGAGTCCGTTCTCCATGCTGGCGCCAAGCACCTGCATGTGGTCGGCGAGCTGGAAGCGGCGCTCGAAGGCGCGCGATGCGATGCCCTGATGCAGGTATTCACCCTTGTTCTCGGTCTTCTCGGTCTTGCGGCCCGAGACGGTCAGGGCGTTGCCCTTCACTTCGACGTTGACGTCCTCGGAGGCAAAACCGGCCACCGCCATGGTGATTCGGTATTCGTCCTCGGAAACGCGCTCGATGTTGTAGGGCGGGTAGCCGGGTGCTTCGACCGAGGCCGCTTCGTCGAGCATGCGGGCAAGGCGGTCAAAACCGACGGTGGAACGATAGAGGGGGGTAAGATCGAACATGGTCACATTCTCCTTGAGCAATGTCACATTTGGCGCCCGCCACAATGGGCCGGGCTTTTCGGGTTATGCGGACCCCGGATGGGCATCCACGGGACAAGAGATAGGAACGGGCCTCGCCGTTTCAAGGGCTACATGAACGCCAGATGAACGGCCGGTTCGGATTGGGTTCAACGGACAGTTGCTAGCTTGGCGCCAACGATGCCCGCTTCCGGCCATCGATCACGCAGCAAGGAGCACGCTCATGAACATCAAGTCCCTCTTCGCGGCCGCCGCCATGGCTCTGAGCCTCGCGGTCGCCATCCCTGCCGCCGACGCCCGCGCCGACGTCGATATCGACATCGGCATCGGTTTTGGCGTTGTCGACGGCTATTACGGGCACGGTTACCGTCCCGGCTGGTACGGCGGATATGGTTTTCATCCGCACCGTCCCTATCGGCATGTCTATCGGGACAACAGGTACGACGATGGTTTCATCTCCTGCCGCCAGGGCCGGAAGATCCTCTACCGCTATGGCTACAATGACATCGCGGCGTCGAACTGCCGGGCGCCGAACTACAAATACGTCGCCTGGAAGAAGGGCCGCCAGTACCTGATCCGCATGAACACCCGCGGCGACATCACCCGGATCACCCGCGTTCACTGATCTTGGGACCGCACCCCGGACAGACGGGATAACCGCCTGTCCGGGCCTGCCCCAGAAAGGCCATGAAGCCCTTGATACCTCGTGCCAGATTGCACTGAGGAGATTCCGGGCTCATGCCGTTTCGCTTGCTTGGCTTCGCAATTATGGCGCTTGCGGTCTTTGCCGGCCCTGCCGTGGCGGCGGAGCGCCTGCAGCCCGGCGAATTCATCCTGGCACAGGATGATTCGCAGGGCTCGTTCCTGCGCAAGATCCCGGTGATCCGCCTGCTTTTCGGCGACAGGCCTCCCGCCGAAGATAATCCGGAAGCCCCGCGCAACAAGAAGGCGAACAAGACCTTCGACGAGAGCTATTACGATCCGCAGCCCGTCAGCCCCGCCCCGAAGAAACCTGCCGCTCCCGCCAAGACGAAGCCGCCAGCCAAGCCGGTGCAAACTGTCAAGGCGCCGATCTCCTGCGAAAAGGCGACAGCGCTGGTGAGCGGGTTCGGTTTCTCCAGCGTGGAGGCCACGAACTGCAACGGCAAGGTCTACGCCTTCAATGCCCAGCGGGACGGAAGGTCCTTCAGCATCAAGCTCGATCCGGCGAGTGGCGAACTGACCGAGGTCAAGAAGATGCCGTGACACCGGCGGCGGACGTGGGAGGCTGGCAATCGGCAAATTGCCTTCCCATATCGCGCGTGCTAAGCGCCAGCCGCAACTTGCCCTCCTAGAGAAAGCTCCGGTTCTTCATGAATTTGCGAAACATCGCCATCATCGCCCATGTCGACCATGGCAAGCCCACCCTGATCGACCGGCTGCTTTCCCAGTCCGGCTCCTTCCGCGACAACCAGAAGGTGGCCGAGCGCGCCATGGATTCCAACGATCTGGAGCGCGAGCGCGGCATCACCATCCTCGCCAAGGTGACGTCGCTCACCTGGAAGGACACCCGCATCAACATCGTCGACACGCCGGGCCACGCCGATTTCGGCGGCGAGGTGGAGCGCATCCTCAATATGGTGGATGGCGCGGTGCTGCTGGTCGATGCCGCCGAAGGCCCGATGCCGCAAACCAAATTCGTGCTGCAGAAGGCGCTCAAGATCGGCCTCAAGCCGATCGTCTGCATCAACAAGATCGACCGCCCGGACGAACGACACAACGAAGTGGTGAACGAGGTGTTCGACCTGTTCGCCAATCTCGACGCCAATGACCAGCAGCTCGATTTCCCGATCGTTTATGGCTCGGCCAAGCAGGGCTGGATGGCCGACTCGCCAACCGGGCCTTCGGACAACATGGCGCCGCTGTTCGATCTGATCGTCCGCCACTTCGCGGCGCCCTCGGTTGAGGACGGCCCGTTCCGCATGCTGGTGACGACCATCGAGGCCAACCCGTTTCTCGGCCGGGTGCTGACCGGCCGCATCCGCTCCGGCACGGTGAAGGCCAACCAGGCGGTGAAGGCGCTCGCGCGCGACGGCCGGGTGATGGAGCAGGGTCGCATCTCCAAGGTGCTGGCCTTCCGCGGGCTGGAGCGCCAGCAGGTCGAGGAAGGCCAGGCCGGCGACATCGTGGCAATCTCGGGCCTCACGGTCGCCACGGTGGCCGACACGATCTGTGATCCTTCCGTGACGAACGCCATTCCGGCCCAGCCAATCGACCCCCCAACCAAGACCAAGACCTTCCGAATCAATGACGGTCAGCAGGCCCGCAAGGAGGGCGGCAAGGTGCCGAAGCGCGGAATACGCGCACGGCAGCAGCGCGAGGCGGAGGGCAATGTGGCGCTGCGCGTCACGCCGTCCGAAACCGAGACCGACGCCTTCGAGGTGGCGGGCCGTGGCGAACTGCAGCTCGGCATCCTGATCGAGACCATGCGCCGCGAGGGCTTCGAGCTCACCGTGGGCCGGCCGCGGGTGGTGTTCCGCACCGACGAGGCCACCGGCCAGCGGATGGAACCCGTGGAGGAGGTGATCATCGATGTCGACGAGGCCTATACCGGCGCCGTCGTCCAGAAAGTCTCGGAGCGCAAGGGCGAGCTGCGCGACATGCGGCCCTCGGGCGTCGGCCGCCAGCGTCTGGTCTTCCTGGCGCCTACCCGCGGCCTGATCGGCTATCAGTCCGAGCTCCTGTCGGATACCCGCGGCACGGCGATCTTCAACCGCATCTTCCACGGCTATGCGCCGCATTTCGGCGAGATCGCCGGTCGCCATACGGGCGCGCTGATCTCCAACAGCGACGGCGAGGCGGTGGCCTATGCCATCTTCAACCTGCAGGACCGCGGGCCGATGTTCATCGAGCATGGCACCAAGGTCTACCCCGGCATGATCGTCGGCGAGCATACGCGCGGCAATGACCTTGAGCTCAATGTCATCAAGGGCAAGAAGCTCTCCAACGTGCGCGCTTCGGGCAAGGACGAGGCGCTGATCCTGACGCCGCCGATCCGCATGTCGCTGGAAAAGGCGCTGGCCTATGTCGGCGAGGACGAGCTGGTGGAGGTGACGCCGAAATCGATCCGCCTGCGCAAGGCGATCCTCGATCCGCATGAGCGCAAGCGCGTGAGCCGCGCCAAGGAAGCCGAAAGCGCCGCGTGAGGCTAGGATCGGTGCAGCGGAAGCACCAGACTGGCCAGGAGCCCGGGATGATTGTCGGCCAGCACCAGGCTTCCCTTGTGCAGCTTCATCACGCCCGACACGAGGCTGAGGCCAAGACCGTTGCCTGACTTCGACCGGCTCGAATCGAGCCTGACGAAACGCTCGGTGACACGGGTCCGGTCCTCGGGCGGAATGCCGGGGCCATGATCGGCCACGGTGATCACCACCTTGTCGCCCTCGATCTGGCCGGACACGCGGATATCCGGCGTCTCGCCGTCCTTGGCGCCATATTTCAGGGCATTGTCGACGAGATTGGTCAGCGCCTGGGCGAGCAGCTGCCGGTCGCCCAGCACCATCAGGTCCGGCGCCACATCGCTTGACAACCTGCCACCCGCCTCCTCGACCATGGGCTCATAGAGCTCCACCACATCGGCGATGATGGGTCCGGCATCGATGGGTGCCAGACCCTGACGGGCCTGCCCGGCCTCGGCGCGGGCGATCGACAACAGGGCGTTGAACGTCTCGAGAAGACGGTCCGATTCGACCACGGTCCGTTCGAGGGCCTCGCGGTAGTCATCCGTCGCGCTGGACCGCAGGGCGGCTTCGACCTGCGCCTTGATGCGGGTGAGCGGCGTCTTGAGGTCATGCGCCACGTTGCTGGAGACCTCCTTCATGCCCGCCATCAGGCTCTCGATCTGCTCCAGCATCTCGTTGAGGGCCAGGGCCAGACGGTCCAGCTCGTCGTTGGAACCGGTGACCGGCATGCGGCCCGCCATGTTGCCCGCCATGATGGTGCGGCTCGCCTCGGTGATGGCATCGACGCGCTTCAGGAAATTGCGGCTCATCAGGAGCCCGCCGCCCAGCCCCAGCACCGCGGCGATGGCCAGCGCATAGTAGATCGTCTGCCGGATGATGGTGGCGAACTGCCGGAGTGCCTCGACATCACGGCCGACGAGCAGCTGAAAGCCGCCGGCGAGATCGGTGTGGAAGGCGCGCGCCACATGATTTTCGCGCACCGAGTTCTTCTCAACCGCGAGCGGAAACTCGATCCAGGTCGCCTCGTCCTGCGGCATGGGCGGAAGGCTGTTGAGATTACCGGCGATCCTGAGGCCGGTTGGCGCGGTGAGCAGATAGACGGCGCCAGTTTCATCCTTGCTGCGCCGCTGGATGGTGTCGATGATGCCGCTCAGCCCGCGCAGCCGGTACTGGTCGGCGAGGGCCTGCACTTCGGCGCGGATCGTGTCGTCGGTCTGCCGTTCCAGCAGCACCGCCGTATTCCAGTAGACATAGCCCAGAAGCGCGCTCACCGAGAGCGCGAACAGCACGAGGTAAAGCGCCGCGAGGCGGAAGGTGGAACTGCTGAGGAGCTTGACCCTGGCGTTCACGAGTCGCGGATCATGTATCCCGCCCCGCGCACCGTCTGCAGGATCGGCTCGTCATAGCCCTTGTCGATCTTGGAGCGCAGCCGGGAGATGTGAACGTCGATGACGTTGGTTTGCGGGTCGAAGTGATAGTCCCACACGTTTTCGAGCAGCATGGTGCGGGTGACGATGTGGCCGGCGTTGCGCACCAGATACTCGAGCAGCTTGAACTCGCGCGGCTGCAGCAGAATGGCCTTGCCGCCGCGGGTGACGCTGCGGGTGAGCAGGTCGATCTCGAGGTCGGCGGCGCGCAGCTTGGTGGCGAGCGGCGCTTCCTTGGCGCGCAGGCCCAGGTTCTCGATACGGGCCAGCAGTTCGGCGAAGGAATAGGGCTTGCCGAGATAGTCGTCGCCGCCGGCGCGCAGGCCCTTGACCCGTTCATCGACATCGGCCAGCGCGGAGAGAATGAGAACCGGCGTCTGGATGTTGTTCTCGCGCAGCTTCCTGATGATGGTGAGGCCGTCGATCTTCGGCAGCATGCGATCGACGATCAAGACGTCATGCACGCCTTCGAGCGCCAGGCACAGGCCTTCCTCGCCGTCGGCGGCATGGTCGGCCACATGGCCCGACTCGGCCAGGCCCTTGACCAGCCATCCTGCGGCTTCGCTGTCATCTTCGATCACAAGGATGCGCATGGGCTGGCGGTTCGTCTTGGCGGTCCGGACTGGGTTTTCCTGCTCTCTAACTTGCATGTTCCTTCTCCGTTGGAAAGAGGGAACGCGGAGGCGACATGTCCGGTTGCCGGTTCATGAGCCTCCGCGTTTCGAGGCGCGCGAGACGGGGAGCGGGGGATGGGGCGTTGTCTCGCGCAGCCTTTCTTATGATCAGCCCTGGGCGGTCGGCAGCGCGATGAAGCGCTGGCCTTCCTGGGTCTTGATCAGCATCAGCACGCGCTTCTTGTCGGTGGACTTGAGCGCATCGCGGACGTCAGACGGGCTGTGCACCTCGCTGCCAGCCACTTCCACGATGATGTCGCCGGCCTTGAGGCCGCGTTCGGCGGCCGGGCTGTCGGGCGCGACCTCGGTGACCATCACGCCGGCGCCGTCTTCGGCCGGAGCCACCTTGAGGCCGAGGCCGGAGAGCGAGACACCCTTGGCATCGTCCTTCTCGCCGTCAGTGGACGCCTTCTGGGCTTCAACCGGCATGGTGCCGATCTTGACCTCGATGTCCATCGTCTTGCCGCCGCGGATCAGCTTCACGGGAACACTATCGCCGGGCTTCACCTGAGCCACCTGACGGGCGAGATCGCGGGAGTCCTTGATCTCCTTGCCGTCGAAGTTCAGAATGGTGTCACCCTGCTTGATGCCGGCCGACAGGGCGGGCGAATCTTCCGTCACATCGGCGACGATGGCGCCCTTGGCGTCCGCGAGGCCGAGGCTTTCGGCGATGTCCTCGGTCACCGGCTGAATCAGCACGCCAAGCCAGCCACGGGTCACCATGCCGTTCTCCTTGAGGCTCTCGATGACGTTCTCGGCGGTGGACGCCGGGATGGCGAAGCCGATGCCGACCGAGCCGCCCGACGGCGAGAAGATCGCGGTGTTGATGCCCACCACCTCGCCTTCCAGGTTGAAGGCCGGACCGCCCGAGTTGCCGCGGTTGATGGCCGCGTCGATCTGCATGAAGTCGTCATAGGGGCCAGAGCCGATGTCACGGCCGAGTGCCGAGACGATGCCGGTGGTCACCGAACCGCCAAGCCCGAAGGGATTGCCGACCGCCATCACCCAGTCGCCCACCCGGGGCTCGTCCTTGGTGAAGGACACATAGTCGAAAGCCTTGTCGGACTTGATCTTGATCAGCGCCAGGTCGGTCTTGGGATCGGTGCCGATCACTTCCGCCTTCAATTCGGTGCCGTCCTTCATGGTGACATGAACTTCATCCGCGTCTTTCACCACGTGGTTGTTGGTCACCACATAGCCGTCCGCCGAAATGATGAAGCCGGAGCCGACACCCATGCCGCCGCGCGGGGCTTCGTTCTCGCCGCGCTGACCGGGCATACCGTTCCGGAACTGCGGAAACTGCTTGAAGAACTCGCCCAGCGGGCCATCAGGCATGCCCTGCATCCTCGGCGCGGCATCCTCACCTTCGGCGGAAGCATTGGCGAACTTGACTTCGACGCTGACCACCGCCGGCATCACACGGTCGACGAGGTCCGCGAAGCCCGCCGACGGATCAATCGCCGCGGCCTTGAGCTGGTTCTGGGCGATGGCGGGGGCGGAGGGAAGAACCGAAATGGCGGTCACCGTCGCCGTGGCGGCGAGGAGGCCGGCGGCGAAGGCGCCGAGCACCTTGCGGTTGGAAGGGGTCTTGGGTGCGGACATTATCTTGTCTCCATCAGAATGAGTTGGCCGATGGAGTGGAAGCTAGGGTTGCCTCCCTTACGGAGACCTGTCCGGACGGTGAAACTTCGGTAAGTCTTGCGTCAAACCACGGGCTATTCCAAGGCCCTCTCGAGGGCCTCGCGCTCGGCTGCGGACAAGGGGGCCTCGGGCGCCACGTGCTGGCGCCGGCGGCGCATCAGCAGCGCCGCGCCGGCAATCAGCAGCACCGTGAAAGGCGTGGCCCACAGCAGAATCGTTCCAGCCGAAAGCCGCGGCCTGAGCAGCACGAACTCGCCATAGCGGGCGACCACGAAATCCATGATCTCCGAATCGCTCTTTCCCGCCGTGAGCTGCTCGCGCACCAGATGGCGCAGGTCCTTGGCGAGCGGCGCGTCCGAATCGTCGATCGACTGGTTCTGGCAGACGAGGCAACGCAGCTCCGCCGAGATCGCCCGGGCCCTGGCTTCCAGCGCGGGGTCGCTCAGCCGTTCATCCGGCGTCAGCGCCAGTGCGGGCGTCACCAGGACGGCGCAAATCAGGATGGCCAGACGTCTTCTCATTCGGCCGCCACGGGCTGGGCCTGCATGGCCGGCTTTGGCGCGCCCACCCGGTAGCGCCGGTCGGAGAGCGACAGCAGCCCGCCCAAGAACATCAGCGCCGCGCCGGCCCAGATGAAGTTGACAAGGGGATTGTAATAGAAGCGCATCGCCCGGGCGCCGTCGGTGGTGGTATCGCCCATCACCACATAGACATCGCCGAGAAAAGTCTGGTGCAGGCCCACTTCGGTGGTGGGCATGCTGGCAGGCTTGAACTCGCGCTTCTCGGAGCGCAGCGTCGTTACCTCGCGGTCACCCTGCTTCACCAGGAAGGTGCCCACCCGGCCGGTGAAGTTGGGGCCGGTGAGCGGCGCTTCGCCGGTGAAGGTCACGTTATAGCGGCCGACCTCCGCCGATTCGCCGGGCTTCAGCGCCACGATCACCTCAACCCGCCACAGCGAGATGGCGATGACGCCGGCCACCATCACGCCGACGCCGGCATGGGCCAGCGCCCCGCCCAGCGCGGCGCGCGGCAGGCCCAGGAACCGCCGCAGGCTGTCGCCCAACGGAACCTTGAACAGCGAAATGCGGGCGGCAATGTCGGTCAGCGCCCCGAACACCAGCCACGCGGCCACCGCCATGCCGACCGGGGCGAGCCACGGCCCGCGCACATTGATGGCGAACACCGCGAAGCCCACGACGAACGCCGCCCCGAGGGCCAGCCATAGCCGCTGCAGCGCCAGCCTGCTATCGCCCCGCTTCCAGGCGAGGAACGGCCCGATCGGCACGAGGAGCAGCAGCGGCAGGATGATCGGGCCGAAGGTCAGGTTGAAATAGGGCGGGCCCACCGAGATCTTGTCGCCGGTGAGGGTTTCGAGCGCCAGCGGATAAAGCGTGCCGACGAACACCGCGAGGCAGGAAACGCACAGCAGCAGGTTGTTGGCGACCAGGCTGCCTTCGCGGCTTACCGGCGAGAACAACCCGCCCGCCTTCAGCGCTGGAGCCCGCCAGGCATAAAGCGTCAGCGCGCCGCCGACGAACACGCAGAGGATCAGCAGGATGAACAGGCCGCGCTCCGGGTCCACCGCGAAGGCATGCACCGATGTCAGCACGCCGGAGCGCACCAGGAAGGCGCCCATCAGCGAGAGCGAGAAGGCGAGGAGCGAGAGCAGCACCGTC